>CAYVII010000047.1:0-652 GCA_964451475.1 uncultured Rickettsiales bacterium | reverse complement strand
TAACCGCGCGCGGCGGCCTCATTCGTATTCATTGCCAGATATCCTTCCTGGTCCTGCTCTTCGGCATCGTCGGCGTAATCGTTCGGGTCATCTGAAAGCGGGTGAGTATCACCTGCACCTGATGCACCGCCTGTATCGGGCACGTTAAACTGTATCGGGTTATTGTTCAGCGACATTCCAGTGCCACCGCTACCACCGCCACCACCTGTACCTGCAAGTGCCAGTGCACCTCCTGCCGCAGCAGTTGCAAGTGCAGTGCCTAAAATAGGAATCGTCCAGTCAGGATCAGCTTTTGGAGTTGGAGCCTCAGGCTCAACAAGCGGGGGATATTCCCTGTAAGCTACCTGAGCTTCCGTCATTTGCCTTGGCATGCTTGTATTAAGTATATATTCAGCCACATCAAGATGGCTGTTGGTCATTGCAAGATTATATGCCGTCTGCCCCATATTGTTGGTTGCGGCAAGATTTGCGCCGTTCTTTACAAGGTAATCAACCACATTCACGTGGCCGAATGATGCAGCTTTTATAAGCGGAGTATCTCCGTTGCCGTCACGTATATCAAGATTCATGGTGTAACCGCCGCCCTGCGACTGCAGTAACTGGCGTGACTCTGCCACGTAATTATCAAGCAATTCCACGTTTCCGGTAGCTG
>CAYVII010000046.1:0-9969 GCA_964451475.1 uncultured Rickettsiales bacterium | reverse complement strand
TTCGTAAGAAAGAAGTATTTGCGAACATCAAAGAACTTGCAAAAGGTACAACCTTCCAGCCTGTTATCGGCGAAACCGAAAAACTTGTGGCTGACAGCAAGATCCGCAAAGTGGTTATATGCAGCGGTAAAGTTTACTATGATGTTGTTGAGAAGCGCACCGCGCAAGGTATAAATGACGTTGCGGTTATCCGCCTTGAGCAGTTCTACCCGTTCCCTGCCGAAGATCTTGCTAAAGAACTTGGCCGTTATAAAAACGCAGAGTTCGTATGGCTGCAGGAAGAACCTAAGAACATGGGTGGCTGGCTGTTTGTACGTGCATTCATTGAAGAAACCCTGGAAAGCATCAAGCTTAACAAACGCGTTGCTTATGTTGGCCGTATTGCGGCAGCATCCCCTGCTACGGGCTTTTACAAGATCCACAACAAAGAGCAGGATGATATCTGCACTAAAGCTCTGGCTTAATGTAGTGACACATCAAAAAATAAAGGCCGGGAATCTCCCGGCCTTTTTTTATTTGCATGCAGCAATTATCGCATCGCATATTTTTTCAAGAGTCTCGGGCTTTGCTCCGCAGTTGATGCGTATACAGTTTGGTGCGCCGAACTTACCGCCGTAAGAAAGTTTAATTCCCTGCCCTGCCAGCTTTTTTACAATCTGCTCGGCGGTTATTTCAAGGCCCGAAAAATCGGCGAAATAATAAAATGCACCTGCGGGCATTTTTGTTTTAAAGCCTTTTATCATGTGCAGTTTATCATGCACCATTTTCAGGCGTTCATCGTAAACCGCATTCACTTTTTTATGATAATCTTCCGGTGTATATTTTAGTGCACTGATGGTTACAAGCTGCGCGATATTATTCAGCGGCCCAAGCATGGGGTCTTTAGTTTCCTGTATTGCGGCCATAACCGCTTCATCACCAACTGCCCAACCTGCGCGTATTGCGGGGTATGAATATGATTTTGCAAGGCTGTTCACCTCAAACACGCGTTTGCGCTGCGATGCGTTTGCAATAGTAAAAATGCTTACGGGCTTTTTTGTTTCGTGGCGGTAGATATGGTCATATACGGCATCATTGATGATATTTAGCTGCGGGAATTCTTCCAGTAATCCTAAAAGCCCCTGCAGGAATTTTTCTGAATAAATCTCGCCTGTAGGGTTGTTAGGGTTGGTGATCGGAAGTATGCAGGTATCGGGCTTTATGGCGCGGCGGATGGTATCTATCTTTTCATCATCGTTCAAATTCTCGGGGACAGAAACAAGATCAACGCCGTAGCCAAGATCTTCAAACTGTTCATCGTACAAATTATAACCGGGCTTTATAAGCAATGCGCGCGGCCATGTAATGCCGTTATCCTCATAATAATTTATAAGATATATCAATATAACAGAAGCGGCGGAACGAGCACCATCGGCCATTATTATCTGTTCGGGCTTGATTGCCTGTGAGCCTTTTAAATTATTGAAGCCGTTATAATAATCAGCCACGGTTTTAAGCGCCATGGGTAAACCCTGCCTGTCTATTGAATAGCCGTATTCAATAAGCGCAAGCACTTCAGGCGGAAGTTTACCGGGCAAAATATTTTGCGGTATAAGGTCAAGGTCAGGTTCACCTACAATATTATTTATCTCATCGGCCATTCTTAAACCTCAATATTAGGCATTACAGGGGCACTGCAGCGTTTTACGTGCCGGTCAACATATATGACCAGCGGCGGCACAAGCAATGCAATTATTATGGCAAGCATGCCAACATTTTCAATACCGTTCAAATGATGCTCCGCAGACTCTGTTAGCATCAGCGATGCAAGGAATGAGCCACCGGCCGAAAATATATGCACGATTGATGATTGCACAGATGCGAACGCCGCCCTTTCCTGCGGCGGCGGAACTTTTGATGAAACAGTCTGGCCGCACACGTTCCGGCTTGTCATGCCAAGCATGAACAAAATGAACACAACAACAACCGGCATGGGGTTATGGTAATGAACAAAGCCCGTAAATATTGCAAAGATCAGTATTGCGGTAGCGCTTATTGTAACTTTGCCGGCTCCGACCTTATCTGTCAGTTTACCTGCTATGCGCAGGCCAAAGAAGCTCACAAGACCGCCAAAGAAGTAAAGCATGCCGAGACCGTCACGCGGGTAGCTTAAGTTGAACTGCAAATGCGCCGATATGTTGGGGATTATCATGAAGCCCGAAAGCATTGCCAGACCCATATAAGTAAAAGTTGCCAGCGCCACGCGGCTTTTTACTATTGAGACCAGTATCTTTAAACGCGCCAGCGGGTTTATGTAGGAAGTGAAACGGTTCATCTTCGGCAGTTTGATGAAGGTCGGTATAAGTATCAGGAGCGCAATAACGCTTAGGGCAATAAAAGGTGACTGCCAGCCAAAGCGTGATGAAAGCTCCAGCCCGAAGGGCACCCCTAAAACCGATGCAACTGAGAATGCGCCCATTACCTTGCCCATTGCCGCGCCGCGCCTTGCGGGCGGAACAACATCTGCAATAATTGCTATAGCAACAGATGCCAAAGGGCCGCCAAAACAACCGGCAATGAAGCGGAAGGCCAGCAGGCTTTCAAAGTTCCAGGCAAAGCTGCATAAAAAAGTTGCCAAGCATAAACCTGTTAAAGCAACGCACAAAACTTTTTTACGGTCATAATTATCAAGGAACAATGCTCCGGCAAAACCCGAAAGCGCTGCCGCGAAAGTATATATACCGCCTATCCAGCCAATATCACGCGTTGGGATGCCAAGCGCTATTGCAAAGTCAGGGCCAAGCGGCATAACCATCATGAAATCCAGTATATTTATGAATTGCACCGCGCCTATTATGAATATAAGCCAACCTTCAGATATTTTATTTTCCATCAGTATTTATCCAGCGAATAAGTATTTAAATTATCCGTGTATATCTCATGATCGGCAGGCTGGTTACGGTCGATATAAATATAAAGGTTATTTCTGTATGGTTTTTTAAACTGCGGCGGCCACGGATTGTAACCTGCTACAACATGGACATTGAAATGCGGGAACACAGACCTGAAAGTGTTATGTATGCGTTTTGAGAATTTATCACTAAAGTCAGGCACGGCAATTATATTGGCAATAACAACGCCGCCTGCTGCCAGTTTCTTTTTAATCTCCGCAAAAAATTCCTGTGTCACACATTCCGCGGGCAGACTCATAACATTTGTGTATGCATCTGCGAAAATAACATCATATTTTCTGTTATCACCTGCAAGATAAGCGCGCGCTGATGTAGGGTAGAAATGCTTGTTTGCCCCCAGCTTTTCCTTCAGAAAATATTTTTCACTTACTTCCTTCAGCGCGGGGTCAATATCCACGTAATGGTAATTATTGAAGTTATCATCTTTGCCAATGGTAAAACCGCCTGCGCCGATTATAAGTATCTCTAACGGCTTATTGCCCTGATAAGTGTTTATGTAATTATCCTCAATATATCTCAGATATTCAAACCTGTCTGAGGGGTCTTCACTTATCTTGGAAGAGTTGGAGCGGTTGACCATTAGCGTGCGTGATTTTTCCTCTTTATTCTCAACAACCGCTATCAGGCTATATGCGTTATTTGAATAAATGCCGTTCTTTATGAAGCCTGCGTTGTTATTAAGCGCCCATACGAACAGGACGATCACGAAAGCAAGGAATACTTCCAGGGAATATAATCTTTGCCTGATTATAACTATGAGCAAAAACAGCAGCGCAAGCGTGAATATAACCGTTACATGCACGCCCACGATCATCATCAGTACTAATGTTGAAAACACCGAGCCAAGGAAAGAACCTATTGTAGAAAAGAATAAAATTGCACCCGTTGCCGAGCTTAAATTCTTTTGTGAAAAATAGTTGCTCATGATGGGAATTGTCTGGCCAAGCAGAAAGACCGGATAGACAAGGAACACAGAGCAATAGATAGAAGTTTTTACCAGCACATGGTCACCGCCAAGGTGATCGGTTATAAAAAAGAACATCTCAAGAAAAACATACGAAAGACCCAGTGATAAAATTATAAGGGAAGTGAGCAGGTTTTTAAGGATAACACTGCGCAGACCGCCAAAGCTTTTGCCTTTTCTGGTCGCCTTGCGGAAGCCGGACGAATAGGCGCGACTGCCGTAATGGTAACCTACCGCCAAAGGCAGTAATACAGCGCTGATTATTATAGAAATTACCTCTGTCCCGCTGCCCACAAAAGGTACAAGCAGCCTTATTGCCAGTAATTCGGTTGCAAGTACGACATATCCTTCAAGGAAAATAACACTGAAAAGCCAAAGGTTTTTGCGTGATGATAAAATGTTCTTAAGTCCCATGATTCCAGATAGTAAGCCTGCCATATAAAATGGCAATATTCCGGTTGATTTTTTGGCTGTAAGGTATATTAATCCCCCAAGAATTGTTCAATTTTAACAAATATGAGACTAAAAAATGGCTGATATCAAAGTTCCTACCCTGGGCGAATCAATCTCAACCGCTACGATTGCCAAACTGGTAAAAAATGTCGGTGACGCTGTGAAAGCAGACGAAGTGGTTATGGAACTTGAAACAGATAAAGTTACGGTTGAAGTAACTGCACCTGCTGCCGGCGTTATTGAGTCTTTGGCTGTTAAACAGGGTGATGAAGTTGGCGTTGGCGCCGTTCTTGGCTCTGTTAAAGAAGGTGCCGTTGCCGCCGCTAAACCTGCCGCTGCTTCTGCCCCTGCGCAAGCTGCTGCCCCGGCTGCTGCGGCTGCCCCTAAAGTTGTTGGCGGCGGCGCTGCTGCCCCTGTTGCAATGCCTTCTGCCGCTAAACTTGCCGCTGAAAAAGGCGTTGACCTTTCAGTTGTTCAGGGCTCTGGCAAAGACGGCCGCGTCCTTAAAGAAGATGTTCAGAACGCTAACACGGGTACAAGCGCTCCTAAAGCTGCACCTGCTGCCGCACAGGGCGGTGAAGAACGCGTTAAAATGTCAAAACTTCGCCAGCGTATTGCGCAGCGTTTGAAAGAATCACAAAACACGGCTGCAATGCTTACCACTTTCAATGAAGTGGATATGACTGAAATTATGAACCTGCGTAAAAAATACCAGGATAGCTTTGTTGAGAAACACGGTACAAAACTTGGCTTCATGTCATTCTTTGTAAAAGCTGCGGTTGCCGCGCTTAAAGAAATACCTGCAGTTAACGCTTCTATTGAAGGCGAAGACATAATTTACAAAAAATACTACCATATCGGTGTTGCAGTAGGCACAAAAACAGGCCTTGTAGTACCTAACGTCCGTAACGCTGACCAGATGAGCTTTGCCGCGATTGAAAAAGAGATCGGCAACCTTGGTAAAAAAGCGCGTGACGGAAAACTTTCGGTTGATGAACTTACAGGCGGCACTTTCAGCATCACTAACGGCGGTATCTATGGCTCACTAATGAGCACGCCGATCATCAACCCTCCGCAGACCGCTATCCTTGGCATGCACGCTATCAAGGAACGTCCGGCTGTAGTTAACGGCCAGGTTGTTGCACGCCCAATGATGTATCTTGCGCTTTCTTACGACCACCGCCTTATTGACGGCGGCGAAGCAGTTACATTCCTTGTTCGTATCAAAGAAGCTATCGAGAACCCTGAGCGCCTGCTGATAGAAGCTTAATCAGCAACTCAGGCAAAACCTTTTGAAGGGCCGGGGTTGTGTATATTTACCCCCATGTAATCAACCTTAAGGCTTGATAGTAACGGGTTATCTACTGCCTGTAATACTGACTGCCAAAGCCTTGCCACATCTGTGGCTCTATCTGGCCCAAAACCTATCTGGCCGTGGCCGCGTATTTCTATTTTACTGCCAAAAAACACACCTGCCAAAGCATTATCTGAAGGGGAATCACTATATTGCACTCCTTCCGCTTTTATATCTTTGTGCTGCTGATTGATTGCTGAATGGAACGGGCAAAAGGCAATTGCCCCGCCATTTATATTAAGTAGGAACTTGAAATGTTGCCCCGGAACCAGTACTTCTTTATTATAAACCTGCATAATTGACATTATAATTAATAAGGAAAAAATATGCCACTAGTTACTATCAAAATTCTTGAAGGCCGTACATTGCAGCAAAAGCGCGATATGTCTAAGGCAGTTTGCCAGGCTATTTGTGACACGCTTCAGGTTGACCCCTCAAAGGTTCGTATTGATATCCAGAACATGGCGAATGAAGATTATTCTATCGGCGGGCAGCTGATAATAGATTGTAAGTAGCCTTACTTTTCGGCTATCACCAGCAGGTTCTTGCCGCATAAAAAGCGCGCGCCAAGCTTATCAAGCACACGGCTTACGGGGAATATCCATTTATAATAATTATAAATGGAAGGTGAGCTTATATTGCCGTGCGAAGGGCCAAAATATTTAAAGAAAAGCGACCCGAAAAAACCCACCGAGTCAAAATATCCGGCGCAGGTTATTTTAAAGCCTGCCAGCTTTGCCTTGTTTACCAGATCTGTTTTTGTATAGCGGCGGAAGTGGCCTACTTTTTTATCCATGCTTGAATAAAGCATATTGAATGCCGGCACATATAAAAATATCTTCCCGCCGGCGGCAAGTTTTGCGTGCAGCTGTTTTAGCGCGGTAATATCATCTTCAATATGCTCTATCACATCGCAGCTATATATACGGTCATATGAAGGCGCAGCTTCTTCAAGGCTGCCAAAGCAGTTAAGCCCTGCATCTTTCAGGCGGGCTATATATTCCCCGTCTATCTCAACACAATCAACATTTATACCTTTTGCTTTCAGGCGGCGAGCGTAAGTGCCTGTACCTGCGCCAAAATCCAGCACTGTTTTCTTCCCCTCAAGAAACCCTAAAATCTTGCCTTCCACTTCATTTATGTAATTGGGAAGCGACTCTAAAAAATCCAGGTTTTCTTTTCCGGTATATTCTGTCATAAACTCTTGTTATCATGACAAACGCGAAAGATAAACTAATTGTTGCCCTTGATTTCCCCGATAAAAAGCAGGCGCTGGAGCTGGTTGAAAAACTGGACGGCATTGCCGATTTTTTCAAAATCGGAATGGAGCTGGGGCTGAAAGTTGATGATGAATTCATTTCAGCATTAGTAAAGCGCGGCAAAAAAATATTTTTAGATTACAAATACCACGATATTGGCAACACGGTTGAATCTGCCGTTCGTAACGCTGCATCGCTTGGCGTTTATATGCTTACTGTGCATGGCGAAAAACAGGTGGTTGAAGCTGCCGTAAAAGGCAAACACGGTACAAAAACAAAAGTATTTGCCGTAACTGTTTTAACTTCACTGGGTGAAGATTATGCAAGCCAGTATGGCTGCAGCGTTAAAGACCTTGTGCTGCGCCGCGCTTCATATGCAAATGACCTTGGCGCCGACGGCGTGATATCATCACCTAACGAAGCATCTATCATACGTACACAATTTCCGCGTTTGGAAATATGCACGCCGGGTATACGCCCTGCAGGGGCTGATAAAGGTGACCAGAACCGCACTGCCACACCTGCGGAAGCAATAAATATGGGTGCGAATTATATTGTTGTAGGCCGTCCGATAACACAGGCAGCTGAGCCAAAAAAAGCCGCGCAGGATATTATTGCCGAGTTGAAATAAGATCTATCTTGTAAGCTGTCCGTGGCTTTTGGCTATATTTACAAATTTACTTACTGTCAGGTCTGCATCATTTACCTTCAGGCCTTTTATACCTTCCATTGTTTTTTCAAAACCAAGTCCGGTAATATAGCTCATCTCAATATCGGTAAGGGTTTTAGCGCTTAAGCCAAAGCGTTGCAGATTTCTGTCCAGCGTCATCCTTTGTTCACGGTTAAAAGCTTTTTCAAATTTTTCCTGCGTTTCAGGCTGCTGTGCAAATTTATCATCCCATGCCAGATATGGCGCTACTACTACCGGCACCATTCCGCCGTGCCTTATTATGCATGATACCATCTCGGCAAATGTACCGCCGGATTCAACGCCGTTATCTACAGGTATAATAACCCTGCCTTCAAGGCTTGCCTCGTTATGAACCACAAAGCGGCCGCGGTTGCTGAAACCGAGTTTGGTATCAACCGTTGCATCTTCCTTTCTTCTTACAGTGTTGCGGGTGCGCCTTTGATCCTGCATCTGGTAAAAAGGCATGATGGAGAAAGTTACATTCGGGTATTTTGCCGCATAGAAATCTGCCATTGCAATACACAGGCTATGGCTTACCTGCTGTTGACGTTCGCCTTCATTTTTTGGGCGGATGGGGAAAGCAAAAGTTATTTCCTGTTTTTCATCGGGCGGAATATTCTGCAGCGCTTCAATTATTTTTTCACCCAGCCCGCCGGTAACTTTCGGGTCAAGACCGTTCACATATTTGCGGCTTTCAGTAACGCAGTGATCAAAATCATATACAAGCTCAGCGCCGTCATCACCTTTTTTTGGCCGTTTGACCTCAGCCTCATCAATGAGCCCGTAAAACTGCCCAAGATGCGCAGGTATTGGCTCACGCAGGAATGGTGATAAAATATAAACCATCCTCACATATTAATATCAGTATGTTACACCCGCATTAAAATTACATCTAACTGAATTTACGTAGTTTTTCTTCCAGCATTTGCTGTAATCTTCCTAATTCCAGCATTATTACCTTAAAATTACTGCCCGAACGGGCTTCAAGCCGGGATTTTATTTGGGCAAAAATACGCGGGGTTTTTGCCATATGTCTTGCCGCTCTGCCCGCATCAGCACTATATGATTCATCCCTTGGCTGCAGCGGGTGGCTGTTATAGGGGTCAAGCGCAGTAAGGCAGTTGCCCACCCAGTAGTAAAATTCCCAGTAAGGGGAAGGTATCTTGAAATCCTGCGGGGAATTTACCTCTTCCTGCTCAGTTTCCATAAGCTGGCTGAGTTCATATATCTTTTGGGGTATTGGGCTTTCTTGGGCGAAAAAAACTTCTTTTTCCTGTTTATAGAATTCCTGCAGTAAAACCTTGGAATCCCATATAGAATCACGCTTTTTAAAGAGGCTGCCGAGCATAAATCTCCTTATGGACAAAACAAGCTTAATGTACTATAGAACCAGCAACAAAAATATAAGGATTTACATATGGCAGAGAAATTTGATGTGGTAGTTATCGGCGGTGGCCCCGGTGGTTATGTTGCGGCAATCCGTGCGGCACAGCTTGGCCTTAAGACAGCCTGCGTTGAAAAACGCGGCGCGCTTGGCGGTACTTGCCTTAACGTGGGTTGCATACCTTCTAAAGCACTACTGCAATCAAGCCATTTATATGAAGAAGCAAAACATGATTTTGCTAAGCACGGCATTATAACAGGTGAAGTGAAAATGGACTTAAGCGCGCTTCTTAAACGCAAAGAAGGCGTTATCAAACAATTTACGGGCGGTATTGAGATGCTGTTCAAAAAGAACAAAGTTACTTACCTTAAAGGTACGGGCAAAGTTCTTGGCGCCGGTAAAGTTAGCGTTGACGGCACTGCCTATGATGCAACGAACATCATCATTGCAACCGGTTCTGATGTTATTTCCCTTCCGAACGCTACTATTGATGAGAAAGTAATTGTTTCATCAACAGGTGCGCTTTCTTTGGAAAAAGTTCCGGCTAAACTTATTGTTATCGGCGGTGGCGTTATTGGCCTTGAGCTTGGTTCAGTATGGCGCAGGCTTGGCGCGGAAGTTACTGTTATTGAATATATGGATAAGATCTGCGGCACAATGGATGCCGGCCTTTCTAAAGACTTCCAGAAAATTCTGGAGAAACAGGGCTTCAAATTCAAGCTTTCCACTAAAGTTACAGGCGTTGAAAAAACCAAGAACGGCGCGAAAGTTATGGTTGAAGCAGCTGCGGGCGGTTCTGCCGAAACTCTGGAAGCTGATGTTGTGCTTGTTGCAATTGGCCGCAAGCCATACACGGAAGGTTTGGGTTTAAAAGAAGCGGGCGTTGAGCTTGATGAGCGTGGCCGCGTGAAAG
>CAYVII010000045.1:0-10053 GCA_964451475.1 uncultured Rickettsiales bacterium | reverse complement strand
ATAGTAATAGGATTTGTACCCATCAGCGAATCAATGTTATTACTTCCTGCCAGCACAAGTCGTGAACCATTTAAAAGCTGTATTTCCATCCTTGCTTCATTCTTATGAGAAATTAGCACATCAGGAATATTAGAAATAAACGGCTTGCCATCAAAGTCCATGCCGTTCCAGATAACACTTCTTGCCTGGCTATACAAAGGGAATAAATAAACATGCGTTCCTACGCGCTGCAAGGCCCTTAAAACCCACATTTGAAGACAGGCTATGTCTTTGCCAGCGCGTCTATGAATAACGGCTAAAACGTTCTTATTTTCCTTTATAGCGCGAAACATTCTAAGTTGGTGAGGATAAGGATTAATCGTAGGTATCTTGATATACATAGATGCTGTTTAACTCCATTAATGATTGGAAGTCTAAACAACAAATGATGTGGTAATGCGATTAAATATGCAAATTAATATATATTTATCTTAAGTAATCAGTGACGACTTTAATGCATGCATCTACACCAAAAGCAAACTCGGCAGCATAGCCCCTAGCCCGCATCAATGAGATAAACTGTAATTGCCTTAGATAGTGCTCTTCATTAGATTTAGTGACCTTATAGCCGTCTCTTTTAATCTCAAGCCATAGCCCATGATAGCCGTTACTAGGCCACGCTATAAACAAATCAGAGGCGCCAGCATGTAGGCCAAGGGCCGTCAGTAGATTTGAATTAGCGGCTGTTCTTAAGCCTTCGTTATGGATTTTAATAACCGACTTTCTAGCCTGTGGATGATACACCTGAAGCCATTGTAAAAATGATTTCTGTACAATGGTTTCAGGATATAAGCTAGTTCTTCTTGCTTTTTGATTTCTTTGCAACGGCATATGCTATGGCCTGAGCTTGTTTGGGTTTCTTGCCCGCGTGCATTTCTGTTCTAATGTTCTCAGAAATCCCTTTTTGTGTAGCGGCTTTCTTGCCTTTAATAAGAGGCATTTTAGCTTAAGCCGGTATTCTTTAAATCAGTAAAAGAATTGTTTCTGTTAACTGTTGCAGGCGCTATATCTGGCACTTTGCCGTGAGAGCATGGAGATACTGGCATACCGTTAACGCCTCTTCCGCTAATTTCAGATACAAGACTTCTGTCGTTTCCTGATGGCTTGGAATTGCTATTCATTTGCATTTTATTGACTCCTAGGTATAGGTATTGGTTACACGCTTATTAGCGTTATTACACGCCCAAAGCTTTATTAGAGCCTCTCATGGGCTTCTTAACGCCTTTTCCCATGCCTTTTTTGATAGCAGGTTTTGCGGGCACACCTTTATTTGCTGGGCTTTGTGCATTCTTGCCTTGTATTTTCTTCATTTTGTTAGTCCTTTTTCTTGGATTTCTTAGCGTCTTTTTTCTTTTCAGCTAGCTTTTCTTTAGCTTCATACTTATTAATTTCTTTTTTAATAAGCTTTTTATCCATTGCCATATCGCTATGCTTAGCCATTATTTTTTGCCTCTTGGTTTTGAGCTTACCTTGCCGGACTGCTTAACAGCACTAAGTTTTTTAACAAGCTCGTTATGCTCTTTAATTTCCTCCCTTGAGTCTTTATTGTCAGAAATCAAATGCTTCTTTGCAAGACTAACAGGGTTTTTCTTCATGTCTTTAACCTTAAGTTAATCAACAGAAGGCGGCAGAATGTGATTCACTGCATCGTCTTCAACTGAGTTGTGAATGTTATGAGACTCATTTAACAACTTGTTTTCAAAATATTCAATAATAGAATGCGCTATCATGTCCATATTATCGATTGCTGATTTTTGAATTTCGGGCATTGCATTGAATAATTCTTTCTCAATGGCGTTTATCAAAAACTCAATAATTGAATCTATCATGATGAATCCTTATCAAGTGACCTAATTTAAGTATAGACTAGATTTTTGAATCTAGCCTATACGATTTAATTAGATTTTGATTGCGGCTTCTTGAGCTTCTCGAGCAGCTTTGTTTCTTTGAATTACTTCATCAGTCCAAATGCTTTCAAGATATTGTATTTCCGGCTCATCTTGCATGTTTAAGTATGCTTTTACTTTATCTATGTCGCCTGGTACGAATGCACAGCGGTCTAAGTGAACTCTTGATAGTTCGATACCATCTTTGTAAACAACGTTATATTTCACTATCGAAATAGACTTGTTAGTTACGTTGAATGTATCGATAACGATTTCTTGTTTTTCTTCTAGCATTTTTAGATTCCTTATTTAAATGGCGTAAAACCCAGATACTACAACGGTTTTTTGTGTGGCAGTTGGAAAATTTGTTATTGTAAGCGGGGCTGCTGCGGCACCACTTCCAATACCCGTTATGGTAAAAAAAGTAGTAGATGTTGCAATACCTGCGTATAACATTGTTGTTGACGCGGGCCACGTCGTAGCTTCTGAAATAGCAACAACCAATCTGAAGTTTCCAGATGCATTTGCAGTAAATGGCAATGAAGAGAAATAAGCGCTTCCTGCTGACGTAGTGTAGGTAGGTGTAAATCTTAATGTGTAAGAAATATAAACCATATTTCCTATTCTAGTGTAATAACCCGTTTGCACAGAGTAAGAAACACTTAAATCACCAGGCGTGGCAAAGGTAAATGTTGGTGTAAAAGTTTGGTATTCGTTGTAGTTAGCAAGCGCACTACCCCCAAAATTAATACTTGTAGCAGATGCAACGCCTAATGCTGGTGTTACTAGTGTTGGTGATGTTAGAATTGGCGAATCAGACCCAACGAAGGTACCTGAACCCGTTGAACCTTTTAACCCAACCCCAATTTGATTTGTAGTAGCCATTTAAATTCCTCAGTTAAGCGACAGTAAGCCCGCTAGAGTTAACAAAGTCCACCGCCCAAGTCGTATTAGCAACAATCCCAACAACCTGGATAGAATCATACTGATGAGCACTTGTTAAAGACCCGCCAGCACTTGTACTACCGCCAGCAAATACAATTGAATCACCTGTATTGGCAGCTAACACCCATCCGCCAGCGCCCAAGCCTTTCACGTTAACAACATCGCCCACTGAAAACGCTGCTGGCAATGTCACGGTAGTTTGTGCGGCATTGCCTATCACATACCCGCTATTAATGGCAGCGGCTTGCGTTGTTCCGCTAATGGTTGACCAAGATAAAAAACTACTGCTGGTTGTATAAAACCAATCCCAAGACGAAGTACCAGTACCGCTTAGCGAAATGCAAGTAACCAGCAAGAACGAATTAGGCGCCATTTCTTGAATGGTATTAGCACCAGAAGATTGCACCGTGACAATGCCAGATGAATTATTAACTATCGTCCAAGACTGACCTAAGGCCAGTGTACTGGTGACAGGCAAGACAACCGTTTGTGTGGTGGCGCCTGTAAAATACTGATAGTGATTACTACCAACTACAAGCGTTGTTGTCGCTCCTGCCGTTGCTGTTGTGCTATAGCCATTAATAAAGTTTTTTGCACTTAAGTTAGCGTTAGCATCCCATCCTGCAAACTCAGAGGCCGTAGGTGTTGTAGTAACAGAAGATACACCAGTGCCACCATAAGTTTTAGCAACTAAAGTACCTTGCCAGATACCGGTATTAATCGTGCCCGTCTTGGTAATGCTAAGTTGCATATTATCCCAAGTGATGGCGTAATCATCTGTAACGCTATAGGGTGAGCGCCCAAGGTAGCATAAGTCCAGGGCTTGCATAGAGGCCGCGGGATTTGCTACATAAAGCTGTTGAATGTTTTGTGACATTTAGTGAGTCCTCAAAGTAAGTCTAAATTGGTTCCATCCAAAAGCATAAAATCAGTATTATCTAAATACAGAAAATAACCTGACACCGGGGGCGGTGGAACCGTGCCTCTATATTCTTCAACGATGTCAGTAAAAACACTTTCCTGACCGAATGAAAAATTAATATCAAACCCAAATGGGTTGCCGTTATTGGATATCATGACGCAGGGCCTTGCCATACGCATAAACCAACTTGTGCTGTGTCATTTGGTGTTATTATGCTTATATCTGCCGCGGCTGGTAAAACAAGGGATGCAGGGTTCATTTCTGATGTACATGTTTCCAGTGTATTTAGCGTTGGGAAATCTGCCGTAGCACCTGTTACATCTACCCATACAGTACAACCTGGCTGATATCTAAATGACACTGTGTAGAATTCTGCATCCGACGGCAATGTGACAGAGGCCGCAACGCCATTATCTAATTCAACAAACCATTTTAAATCACAAGGTCTAGGCGCGTACGCATTAAATCCTTGAGAGTCTTTTCCAAACTTTAAAGCCGCTGCCATTTTAATTCCTTATCTTAATGAAATTCGTAAACGATACATATGCCGTCAGCGCCAGCAGCACCCGGAGCGGCCGCACTGCTTTGATTTAAAAATAAACCGGCAGCACCGCCCCCATAGGCATATCCTTCTAAAGGCGTATTTGGCGTTAAAGATGGTGCTCTTGAGCCGCTGAAATGGGAGGCACCCCCGTAGTTATAGTAAAAGCCAGCGCCTAAAACCACGCGACCACTTCCGCCATCGCCGCCATAGATATTAATATCACCACTCACACCAGTGCCACCCACTCCGGCGATTGAGGAGCTGTCTGTAGTGCTTGCCATTCCATGCCCTCCGGTTCCTCCTGTGGCATTGAAGACTGCACCAAATGAAGTTGTGCCTCCTGTGCTGCCATTATTATTACCAGCGGTGCCACCAGCGCCACCAGCACCAATAGTGACAGTAGTAACAACCGGACTAGACACATATTTTTGAGAGAATCCACCAGCACCACCTCCGCCACTTACGGCCGCTTGACCAAAAGCAGTAGCACCACATCCACCAGAGCCGCCACCGCCCCCAACTAATTCAACTAATATTCTAGTGGTTCCCGTGGTTGGTGTATACGTGCCACTTGCTGTAAATACTTGAACATTAAAAGCGCCCTTTGATTGCCAGCTTGGAGGAAGCCCCGCGCCATTAGAAGTAAGTAATTGTCCTGATGTGCCAACACCGCTTACTTGCTGCATAGGGTTAGTGGAAGATGTACCGCCTAGCATTACCGCATAAGCTGTTAATGTGGCGTTACCAGTACCGCCCTTGTCTACCGATACAGGCAAGGAAATAATATAAGGCGTGCTTGTGCCAGAGCTTACGGTTTGCGCTAAAATGCCATTAGTAAGTAAGCCTAAATTAAAATCACCCGTTAAAGAACTGTCAGCCGCGTAAGTGATAAAAGGGCCTGCTGCTGGTAAGCTGCTAGAATCTAGCACCGCTTTTGTAATGGCAGTATTAGAAGGATTCTTAACCCAAAATTCATTAGCATCTAAAATCGGCAGTATGGTGTCTATTTCTAAATCATTGGTATCTGTGAAAGATGCTGACGTATTGTAGTGTGGCGCAAGCTGCTCATCGTATAGCTGTGATTGCTGGTCAACAAGGGTGAGGATTCCAAAGTCCTGGTTGAGCATGCTTGGTGTAAAGTTTGTATTGGTATAAAGATTTGTTCTATCCGCTGGCGTATCTCTGGAGATAGTTACAATATCGTCTAAATCACAGGCATCTGTAAAAGTAATTCTAACGGTTTGTAGACTGCCCACAAACTCAACCTCGTAATCATTTTGGCTTACTAATTGTGTTTGGTCGTCTGCATCAACACCATCCGCTCTTCTGTATACCAAAATATCTGTAGAGCTTGATGCCGTCCAGTTGGTATTAAAAACCGTTTGTCCAGCCGTTGCTATTGCCTGGGTGCGCGGAATAACATCATTAATTATTTGTGGCGAAGCTGTTGTTGTTGTCATTCATTTAGTCCTCTAGTGTATCTTCTAATGTGCTATACCAGCCCCAAGGCTCAGCGTCTTTGCTCTTTTCTGGTAAACCTGTGTTCTTAAAAAAGTTGTCTATGTGTTTTCTTAATAAAAGATGCGAGTTTAAGCCTAGTAATCTTGCGCCAGTCTTCGCATCATTTTGAGTAATCTTGCCTGTCCATAGGTGTTGAAGGAGCGCCATGCCTTGCTCAAAGTTGCCCCCAACAGGCCCCGCTAACGCGCCTAAAACCGACACCTCTTTTCGTCTTTCGCTAGCCATGCCAGGCACTAACTTTTTACCCATTAGCAGGTTTAATGTATTAAACATATCACTACCGGCAGAAAGGACGCCAGAGTTATCGAGCGCTTTTAAAAACATGTGATTGTTACTTAATTTTACTTCTTTGCCGTTAGCGTATTGACGCAAAGGCTCAATCAGTAAGCCAAGGCCAAACATGGTAGCAACACCCATAGCCGCTTGTGCGTCAGGTCGTTGTAAAGCGGGAATAGTGTATCTTGTGAAAGCTGAGTAAGCCCAACCATGGAAAGTAAAAATCATTCCTAAAATTGGGTCGTTAGTCCACAAGGGAGATGAAAACATCCCGCGCTGAACAACCGTATCATATACAGAGCGATAAATAGCCTCTGAAACTGTATTAGCAGCCTCCACGTCAGACCAATTGTAATACTGAGACTGATAGCCTTGCGCTTGCTTCCACCCACCATGTTGCTCGTATTGCGCTATAAACCTCTCTGCATCCTTTTTGATGTCTATGCCTATATGAGCCATCTTTCTAATGGTCGCCTCACTTGCAGTACCATTCTTGACATCAAAGGCCGCCTTCATGATTTTAGATTGCGTCATGTTTGCGACGATTGTTTGATTGAGATTCTCTATATGATTGGTGCCGTATATGTTACCGCTCACGTGAGCCGCTGTATCAAGAAAGCTTCCTATGCGCCCATACATTGGCACATCTGTCATTGCGTCATTAATAAACTTATCTTGTGCGCCTGAGGCTATATTTTGTATAGCAACCAAAGCGTGTGATGCGTTTTCTCTAATGGCCTCTGCATCCTTTCCTTTCATTTTGCCATTTAAAGTTTTTAGGGCAGGTAATAGACCTTCCATCATAAAAGGAAATAGCCCATGTTTAAAAACAATCGCACCTAAGTCTGTGATTTGCGATAAAGGCACGCCACCTAATAAAGTCGCTGCTGCATGGTTTTTAAATGATTGTGTAATGCGTCTAACTTTTGGATTGCCAATATTACCCATATAGGCGTTATAAACATCTTTAATAAAATCAACTTCGCGTTGATATTCTTTTTCGTGTTTGTTAATGGCTTTTATTCGCTTTTTATCGGTTTCAGCAACATCTTTGTATTTATCCATTAGCTCAAGATTCTTCTCTTGCTTCTCTTTTAAAAGCGCATCTAAAATGCCTTCTATGCCAGGCTTTGTTAAGGTGTTGCCAAATGCGCGTTTTAAGGCAATATGACGACCCATTGCATTAGCGTAAGATGAAATTGCTTTTGATAAATCATTGTCTAGAAAACCTGCCTCATTAAAAAGCTCTGCCGGTAGCATCACAGTTCTTGCTTTTGTCGATGTAGGCTTTTCTACAACATTTGAGAACATGTTACCAAGCACGGTGTTATTTAAATGCGTGGCAGTATTGCCAAGTATAGTGTCTCTTAAGTGCTGAGCTGTTGCGCGTCTTTCTTCAATAGACTCTGGAACATATCTAAATTTTGGCGTGGCATTTGGGTCTTTGAACTTAACCCTTTGGCTATCTGCTTCGGTGAAGAAGTATTTTCTATTAATTAGACCTGCTTTTGCATCTGCGGTTAAGCGCTCTTCTTCATCGATAAGTTTGTCTTTCCAGGCATTAAGTGAAGACGCTTGAAACTCAATGCTCTTTTCTAGTTCTTCTAGTGTATTTAAATGTTTTTCGCGCGTGATATCTTTTTTAGCTTTTTGAATATTTTGTTTTATCTTTGATTTTTTTTCTTTAAGGCCTGTTAAAATCTTTTGGTTTTTACTTATTTCTAATTCAATATTTTCTTTTTGTTCTAAGATAGATTTTAATTCTGCCTGCTCTTGCTGGTTTAGTAAGACCCTATCTTCTAATAAGATATGGTCGTCTTCGTTGTCTAGGAGGTGATTAATAAGCTTTTGCCTTTCTTCGTTTAAAAACTTTTTAGCACTCTCAATTTCATAGGCAATGCTTTTAGTTTCAGATTCAAGGTTTTTTGAAAGCATGGCTTCCTGAAGGTTTCTAACCTTTTGCTCTGCGGCCTCAATGGGCGCGTTTAATTCTTTTATACGCTCAAATTGCTTAGTTAGACCATCTGTAACAATGTCATAAAAAGCTCTATCTCTTACGCGAACATTACCAAGATGATAGTTTTGCATGATGTAATTTGCTTGCGTGCGCGGGCTTAGGAATGATTCAAATCCGTTTACTTCTGCAAACTCATCACCAATTCTTTGTAAGAAATCATTGATGTATTTGGCGCCCTCGTTTACTTGTGCCGTTGCATGCGGTTCATTGGTATTTAAAACGCTTCTAATACCTTTGCCAAAATCATCTATTGTAATTGTTTTGTTTTCAGAAAGCGTTTGCTTAACATTTTTTAATGCATGTCTTTGCGAGATAGGCCGTTAGCTTCGTAATATAAGCCCTTTAGCTGACTACCAAGCATTGTAGCTTCCGCTCTATAACGGCCTAAGTGCTCTTCGGCAGACATCGGGCGGGCTATACCTTTTGAGATTTGCAGTGTTTCAATGCCATGGGCTGCAATTCTATCAATAAAGCCTCTAGTGGTTAGATATCCAGAAGTAAGGCCCTTAACAATGGGCGAGCCTAAAATCTTATTGCCAGCAATCGCATCTAAGTAAGGCACGTATTTAAAAGCACCTGATTTATTCATAGTGCTATCTGCAAATAATTGTGCCTCATTTACAAGCTGTGCGGAGACATTAAAACCACTATTAGGCTTGGCTTTAATGCCTTTATAAATCCCATCTTCTATTTCAGGAACAAAATCAACGCCCTTTGCTGCAAAGTTGGTCGTCTTTTTTAAGGCGTAAAGTTCGCCACCTCTAAAAGCACTCCCAAGCCCTTTAGCGCCCCCAATTAAAGCCGTAGCAAATACAGTATCCCTAAGGGAGTTGATAGCCCAATCTTGCATGTTGCCGCCAGCATGCCCCGCTTCATACATGCCATCAGTCGCAATCACCGATAAGGCAACAGAGGGCATAGCATTCCAAGTATTTTTAATGATGTTTTCACCAAACTTTGCATACTTTATGCCAGCGGCAGCGGGAATTAACCAGGTGCTAGGCGAAGATAGACCGCCTACTATAGCACCGGACAGATTGCCTAAGAATGAACCATCAGCGTAGAATTCATCATCTTTCATCAAGGCTTGTACTTGCTGTTGCCTGAGTGATTGGTCCGCTGGTGAAATAGCATCCCAGATATAAGGCCAATACTTTTCAGAATAGCCTTGTATGGATTCAAGCGTATCAGACCGCCAATTATCAGGGATGTAATCATTAAGATGAGTTGCTGTTTCAACTGATTGAGAAATAAATTTCCCTGCATTAACAAGCTCGTTATATTCCCATGTTGCATGACCAAAGGATTTGAAAAATCCAGGTGCGTCTTTTGCGTTTGGTTTTTCTTGTAAGGATAAAGGCTCAGGATTTGGTATAGTGCTTTGTGGTGCATTAAACCTAAAAGCCAAAGGGGAAATATCGCCTATTTCAACAGATAAGTTTGGCGTTACGTTTTGCTGGTAATTGGTTTCATCAATTGGATTAAGGGCTTCATCTTTTAAAGGCATTAGAATATACCTCTATGTAATAGCATTGAGCGAGGATTTAAGGCATCTTCTTGGCCTCGTCGGTATTTAGTAAGCTCTTGTATAGCTTTCTCGCTTAAGTCTTGATTAATGCCATTAACAGCAAAGTAGTTTTGTTTAATCCACTCAGCATTTGGCCTAAACTTCGCATGGGTGTAATGGCCTGGGTATGCGCCAGGAATAGCACTTTTAAAACCTTTGTCGTTAATGATATTTACATCCCAATCACCAATAACTGGCAGCGTTCCAGAAGACATCTGCATCATAGGCGAAGGCTCAACTACGGCTTTATAGGTTTTACTAGAGCCATCTCTTTGCACAACCTCAATTTCTAAAGGCTCAGTTGATTCATATTTTTTAACAATTTCCTCTTCACTT
>CAYVII010000044.1:0-10061 GCA_964451475.1 uncultured Rickettsiales bacterium | reverse complement strand
GAAGCAAGCGGGGCTGAGTTGGTTTTGTTCTTAGGCTCAAGCAGAAGTTCGCACTCTTCAGCCGTTAGTTCTTCGCCGATTATTTCCACGTTGCCGTTGGCAAGGCGTTTCCACTGGTTTTGTTTTGCGGCAGGGATTATCTGCTTCATTTTTTCCGGCAGGCGTTTGCCAAGTTCAGGGAAGTTTATTTTTAGTTTGTGATCAGCGTATTTGCTAATGTCTTCTGTGGTAAAACTTATGGCTTTTACGTTTAGCTCATCAGCAATAATATCTCCGTAACTGCCGCGTGCCAAGCTTTCAGTTGTGCCAATTACTTTTAAAGATGCTAATGGCTGGCGTACGCGGATGTTTGCAGCAGAGCGCACTGAAAGTGCGGCATTGCAAATATCGCGTACTTTATCCATTTCTTTAACCAGCGCGGCGTCAATATTTTGCGCTTTCGGGTAATCTGCCAGATGAACGGATTCTTCGCCAGTCAGGTTTTTATAAATCTCTTCGCTTATTAGCGGCAGAAGCGGCGCGGCGGCGCGGCAGATTATGTGCAGTACGCTATATAGAGTATCGTATGCGCTTTGTTTATCGGCATCATGTTCGGTTTTCCAGAAGCGTTCTTTGCTGCGGCGGATGTACCAGTTGTTAAGCACTTCAAAGAATTGCTCAATTGCGGCATATGCGCTTGGAGTATCAAAATTATCCAGCCCTTTGCGGATATTCTCAACGCTTTCTGCGCATTTTGCGAAGATGTACTGATCCATTAGGTTGGCAGAATCAGTTTTAAATTCTGCTTTAATTCCGTCGGCATTCGCGTAGAGAACAAAGAAGTTATATGCGTTCCAGATCGGTTTGATGTAAAGGCGGATGATATCGCGGATGAATTTGCCGTCTTTATCAATAGTAAGTTCTGCGCCGCGCATTATCGGGCTGCTTAGCATGAACCAGCGGAGTGCGTCTGCGCCGTATTGGTCATAGACTTCAAATGGCTCAGGGTAGTTTTTAAGGCGTTTGGAAAGTTTTTGCGCAACCATTTTGCCCGTGCTTGGGTCTTTTACAGGTTCGCCAAGAACAACGCCGTGGCATATCACGTTTTTGAACGGAATCTCATCAAACAACGCAACGCCAAGTACTGTCATGGTATAGAACCAGCCGCGGGTTTGCGCGGTGTATTCCACTATAAAATCAGCCGGTGCGGGTTTTTTTACAGTGCCGTCAGCGTTCTTTAGTTTTTCCCATTGTGAAGCGTAAGGCATTGAGCCGCTTTCAAACCAGCAATCCAGCACGTCTTCAACGCGGGTATATTCTTCGCCGTCTATGGTGAATTTGATCTCATCAATATAAGGGCGGTGAAGGTCGGTTACTTTTTTGCCTGAAAGTTTTTCCAGCTCTTCAGGGCTGCCAACGCAGTGAAGTTTGCCTGATCTGCTGCGCCAGATAGGAATCGGTGCACCCCAGAAGCGGTTGCGTGAAATGCTCCAATCGCGCGCGCCTTCAAGCCATTTGCCAAACAGGCCGTCACGCACATGTTCAGGCATCCAGTTGACTGATTTGTTCAGCTCAACCATGCGGTCTTTGAATTTTGTAACCTCAACATACCAGCTTGGCATTGCGCGGTAGATAAGGGGCTGGTCTGTGCGCCAGCAGTGCGGATAGTTGTGGATGAAGTTGTTATCTTCATGCACTATTTTACCTTCTTCGCGCAGGCGCTTGATTATAAGTTTGTTGGCTTCAAATACGTTCTGGCCTTCATAATCCGGCACTTCGTGCGTGAATTTGCCGGAGCCGTCAACCGGAACAACCAGTTTGATGCCTGCTTCCGTTGCAACGCGCTGGTCATCTTCACCAAAGCCGGGGGCAATGTGAACAACGCCAGTGCCTGAGCCTTCCTCAATGAAATCACCCGCGATTATTTTGAAGGCATTTTCATGTTTTGTGAAATACGGGAATAAAGGTTTGTAGGTAAGGCCAATTAGATATTCACCCAAACTGTATGTGATTACATCGTCATTATCTACGCCACAGGCTTTTGCCATAGAATCTGAGGCAGATTCAGCAAATAAATAGAGGTTGCCATCTTTTTTAATGGCAGAGTAATGCATATCTTTTTTTACAGCTAAGGCTAAATTACTTGGTAAAGTCCAAGGTGTAGTTGTCCATGCTAATACATAAATATTTTTTATATCTTCTACTGCTTTAACTTTCTGCATTAACAAGTTTTTAGATTCTTGCTCAAGTTCAAACGCAACCGTGATCGCGGTGTCTTTGCGTTCGCGGTAGCTGTTATCCAGCCTTGTTTCGAAGTTTGAAAGCGGCGTTTCGGCTGCCCATGAATATGGCATTACTCGCATTGCCTCGTACATCAGGCCTTTATCGAACAATTTTTTGAATGCCCACATAACCGCTTCCATGAAGCTGCGATCCATGGTTTTGTAATCGTTGCGGAAATCTACCCAGCGGGCCTGACGGTTTACGTATTTTTCCCACTCGGACGCATATTTCATTACATCGGCGCGGCAGGCATCGTTAAATTTATCTATCCCGTAATTCATTATGGCAGCGCGGCCACTGATTCCCAGTTGTTTTTCTACGCCCATTTCGGCAGGTAATCCGTGGCAATCCCACCCGAAACGCCTTTCAACCTTGCGGCCAAGCATGGTCTGGTAGCGGGGGTACAGGTCTTTTACAAAGCCTGTTAGCAGGTGGCCGTAGTGCGGCATGCCGTTTGCGAAAGGGGGGCCATCATAAAACACAAACTCCTTGCCGCTGGCGCGATTTTCCACGCTTTTTTCAAAAATGCGGTTTTCCTGCCATAACTTAAGGATATTTTCCTCCACTTTGGCAAAATCTGGGCTTGGGTTGACGTCTTTATAATGTTTTTTCTTTTCCATAACGTGTGGGGTTATAAACTGAAGCTATGATAACTTCAATATTATTAGCATCTACCATCATATCGGCGCCGCTTGGAGTGGCATCATCCGCACCCGGTTTTGACCCATATTCGCTCCCTGTGAAAAAATATGAAGAGCAGGTAAAGAAAAGCCCGCCGCCGAAAAAGACCACGATTGATGAGATAGGCGACGGAATTGTAAGTTTTTTAAAGAATAAACCGGCTGAAAAGCCGGCGCCGAAAGTTGAGCCCGTGCAGTTGGCTGAAAATGCTCCGCAGCCTAAGCTGGCGATACCCGATGTTGCTTCTGCAACAACCGCACGTGCGAAAGTTACAACAGGCGCGAACGAGGTTTACAGGGTCGAGCTGGATTTTGACGGTGAGCCTTTGTATAAGCGCGAGGTTGGGCCGGGTTATATTGGACTTAATTTTACCGCGCCGATAAAATTCACGCCGCCTGCCATACCTGAAAAAGCCCGTAAGGCAATTAAAAGCATCGAAAGCTCGGGCGGCGGCAATTTAAAGATACGTATCAATTATGATCCTAACTACCAGCATTTTCTTGGTGACAGGATAGATACAATAATTGTTGAGGTGAAGTTAAAGCCCGGTGCGAAAGCCCCGCTTGATAACAAAGCCGAGGAAGAAAAGAAGAAGGCTGAGGAAGAAAAGAAAAAAGCTGAAGAGGTCAAGAAGTTAGCGGCAAAGAAGGCGGAAGAGGAAAAGAAAGCTGTGGAAGCTAAAAAAGCAGCTGATGCTAAAAAGGCCGAAGAAGTTAAGAAAAAAGAGGCCGAGGCTAAAAAGTTGGCTGAAACAAAAGCTACTGAAGCAAAAGCTGCCGACGCGAAGAAAGCCGAGGATGCTAAAAAGGCTGAAGAGGCTAAGAAACTTGCCGATGCTAAAAAAGCAGAAGATATAAAGAAAGCTGAAGAAGCTAAGAAAGTAGCTGATGCTAAAAAGGCTGAAGATGCCAAAAAAACGGCGGAGCTGAAGGCTGCTGAAGCCAAAAAAGCGGAAGAACTTAAAAAAACCGAAGATGCTAAAAAGGCAGCTGAGACAAAAAAGGCGGAAGAGCTGAAAAAAGCCGAAGAGGCTGCAAAAAATGTTCAGGAAACCGCTGCGGCTGAAGTGCCGAAAATTGAATTGCCTGAAACCACCCAGCCTGCGGCTGAAGTTGCGGGGGAAGTTGTAACGGAAGCAAAGATCAGTTTTTCAAAAACCGGAAATGCGGAGCAGGTAAAGTTTGATTTCCCGCAGGCCACCGCTGCCGCGGTGTTTGAGCGTTTTGGCTATGTGTGGATAGTGTTTGATTCCGCTGCTGCGCCTGTAATGCCAAAGCTTGATAGCTCGGCAATATTTTCGGGCATGGAAAAAGTAAATTCTGAAACTGCCGTATATAAACTTGTAATGAAAAAAGAAGCGCCGGTAACCGCCCGCCTTGCGGGTAACAGCTGGCTTGTTGAGGCGGCATCGGGCGCAGAACAGAGCGGTAAAAATATCCGTGTCAATGCAGTAGAGGATAGCTGGGTGATGACCGCGAAGAACAGCGGCAAATCATTTAAACTACAGGATGATTACACCGATGATCCGCTGATTGTTTTCCCGGTTCTGGAATCGGCAGGCAGCCGTACCGAGCAAACCAACGGCGACTTTATATTAGGCAC
Source organism: uncultured Rickettsiales bacterium (assembly GCA_964451475.1). Classification (GTDB taxonomy): domain Bacteria; phylum Pseudomonadota; class Alphaproteobacteria; order Rickettsiales; family 21-14-0-20-44-7; genus CAYVII01. The sequence continues at coordinate 5,516 of CAYVII010000044.1, read as the reverse complement.
ATCGGCGCAAGGGGTGGTTATCCGCCCGATATCTGACCTGACAAATGCGATCACTTATGCAAATGATGATATTAAAATCAAAAAAAGTGCGGCCGCTGAAATAGCTGCGCCAAAAGCGCAGGAGGAACTGCAGCCTGTTTACCCGTTCCGGAAGTGGGCGCAGCTGAGCGGTAATGAATATCGTGAAGCGGAAAGGGCGGCTTCTGCAATCGGTAAGACCGAACATGCGAACTTCCTGTTCAGTCAGGGAATGTATTCAGAGGCGAATATACGCCTTAAGGGTTTTGATTATGCAACACCGAATTTTGTGCGCGCCGCCGGTAATTTTTTAACCGGACGCTATAATGAGGCGGCGCTTGGTTTTGATGCGGTAAAACTTGAGCCGGGTTTTGACGAGAATGAGCTTTTGATGTGGAAGATAGCGGCAAATGAAATGCTTTCACGCCACAACCCTGCAGGTGTTGCAACGCCTGATACAACTAATTTTGCAGTACCGAAGAATTTAAAGAACTACCCCGATAAAATTGCAGCTAAGGTAATATTGCCTGTTGCCGAGTCATTTATAAAAACGGGCAATGTGGCAAAAGCTAACGAAATGCTGGCAGCGCTACCAAAAGGGCTTGATGCCGAAGCCAGTAATTATGCTGCGTATTTACAGGGCAGGGCATTTGCCGCTGAAGGCAAAAATGCGCGTGCCTATGAAATATGGGGTAAAACTGTTGCTGCAGATACAGGCCGTGAAAGCCGCGCAAAGGCAAGTTATGAAATTATAATGGCGGATCTGGCATCGGCAAAAATAAAACCTGCCGAAGCTGCCGCAAAGCTGGACAGGCTGCAGATAGTATGGAAGGGCGATATTTTTGAATATAAACTTCTTACAAAGCTTGGTGAATTATATGCGGGTGAAAAAAGCTATCTAAAATCACTCCGTGTTTACAAGGCGGCGATCACGAAATTCCCTAACTTCCCTGAGAATGACCGCATTGGCACAGAGATGAAATCTTTGTTCGCCGCGGCGCTGAATAATGAAACTGACGAGAAGCAGAAAGCGTTTGCCGACCTTACGGTATATTATGAGTTCAAGGAGCTTTTACCTACGGGTGACGAAGGCGATAAAATAACTATGGGGCTGGTTGACAAGCTTGCCAGATTTGACCTGTTTGACGAGGCGGCAAAGCTGCTTGAGAATAGCCTGCCTTCAGTGAAGGACCCTAAAAAACGTGCCGAGTTCACAACGCGCACCGCTATATTATATTTCATGAACCACCAGCCGCAAAAAGCGCTGGATACGCTTAAAGGTTCTGAAAGCCCTGATATACCTGATTATTTACGTGAGGAGAGAGTGATTGTTTCTACCCGCAGCCTTATTGAGATCGGTGACCTTGACGCGGCGCTTATTGCTGCCGGCGGTTTGGATAACGATGAAAAGAACCGCATACGTTCAGAGGTTTACTGGAAAAAGTCTGACTGGGCGAAGCTGGTTGAGTCTTACAAATCAGTTGCCGAAAAAACGCCTGATGATGTTTTGAAAATGGCAATTGCCAATGCGGCACTTGGTAATAAAACACAGCTTAAGCTAATGCGCGGCCAGTATTCCGACATGATGGCAGATACGCCTTACGCACAGGATTTTGAGTATGTTACCAATACCGAAAATATTGATTACCGCAACCTTGGCGGTAGTCTGCAAATTGATGAAACTGCAAAGCTGATAGAAAAATTCAGGGCACGGATAAAAATAGAAGGTATCAAGGGTGTTGATAAGGCCAACAGCGCACCTGCGGCTGCGCCTAAGCCCGATGCGAAAGCCAAGCCTGCGGCTGCCTCGGCAGCAAAACCCGCCGCGCAATGATAATAAATAAAAGTAAATAAAAAACTTTTATTACATGCCGTATTTTTGGCATGTTTTCCCTTCACAAGAAAAAAGCCTTAGTCTATACTGCCCCCGAATTTTTTACCGCAATCCTACGCATTCAATTGGAGCAAATAATGAACAACTACAGCAAAACTGCTAAAAAAGCTATGAGCCGCACCGCATTGGGACTAATCTTCTCTGTAAGTATCATTGCCGCCTCAACCGCTTCAAACGCTGCGCTGTGGGGTTTGTTCGGTGATGAAAAAGAGCCTCTGAAGACCGAGCGCCGAGCGCCTGCGCTTAACAGCCAGAGCGGTTATAACATTGCGCCGGACCCTAACCTTGTTTATGGTTCACTACCAAGCACCCAGCCGATTGACTATGTGAATTCAGCTCCTACGCCTCCGGTCATCCAGAGCCCTGCATTGCCTGTGCAGCTAAGCGCGCCTGCCGCTCCTGAATTTATGCCGGTTCCACCTGCGGCGCCGCTGCCTGCAGCAAAAGCGCCTGTTATGGCCGCCCCGATGCAACCTGCTCCTCTTCCTCCGGCTATTCCGATGCCTCCGATGCCTTCGATGCAGCCAATGGCAGTAAACCCAATTATGGCACCTGCACCTATGGCGCAGGCTCCAATGCATCCGATGCCGCAAGTTCCGGTACAGCAGTTCAATGCTACTGTCGGCAATGACGGTTACCCTAAGCTTAGCTCAATGCCTGCGCAGCCAATTGCACAACCTGCTGCCGTAAACCCAAGGGCGGAAAATCTTAAGTCTGAACTTCAGGCTTCAAAAACAATGGCGCAGCCATATAAAAGCGGCTCGCCTGCAGATGCTGTAAGACCTGTTGGTAACCCTGCGCCTGTTATGGCTCAGGCCCCTGCGTCTGTTGCACCTATCGCTCCGATAGCTCCGATAGCTCCGATAGCGCCGGTTGCCCAGACAAAAGCTCCTGCCCCTGATTTTATTGCAATGCCTCCGGCGCAATTTGCTCCTGCACCACTTGCTCCGCAGCCTATCACTTCATCTGCGCAGCCAATGGCAACGGCTGGTGTCGTACCTGTGTTCCCAAGCGGTCCTTCAGTTACAGTACGCTCTAAACGTTCAGGCGGCGGTGCTGTTGTTAACAGTGCGCCTGTACAGGCTCCTGCATTCGCAGCTGTTCCGGTGCCACCGGCATTTGCACCGGCTCCGGCTATTGACGCAAATAATTCAACTGATATCGCGCTTGCATCGCCAAGTCCGGTAATTGAAAAAGCGCCAATGCCTGCGGCACCTAAAACTGTCGGTTCGGCATTTGCACCTGCTCCTATAACTCCTGTGCCTATTGCGCCGGAGATCAGGAAAGAAAAATTTGTTGGCGAAACTGCGAAGCCGATGGCTTCTGCATATGATGCGCCGATCGATTCTTATAATAGCGGTTATGCAGGCGGTAATTTTGGCCTTAGCGGTACAAGTTACACTGTTGGTTCAAGCGGAAGCGCACGTCATGCGGCGATGCTGCCAAAATCACGCTATGAAAATTACCGCAGAAATAACAGGTAGTAACTATGGCGGAACTGCAGCAAAAATTTGAGCGTATTGAACGCCTGCCGCCTTACGTGTTCGCGGAAGTGAACCGTTTGAAGGCGGAACTGCGCGCTAAAGGCAAAGATATTATTGACTTTGGCATGGGCAACCCCGACAGCCCGACCCCGCAGCATATTGTGGATAAGCTGGTGGAAACGGTAAAAAACCCAGACACCCACCGCTATTCAATGTCAAAAGGTATTCCGGGGTTGCGTAAAGCTATCAGCGGTTATTACAAACGCCGCTTTGATGCCGATATCAACCCTGAAACTGAAGCGGTTGTAACTATTGGCTCTAAAGAAGGCCTTGTGAATATGGCCAACGCTATTTCCAAGCCGGGTGATAAGTTTTTAGTGCCTGACCCGTGCTACCCTATACATGAATTCGGTTTCAAGCTTGCCGGCGCCGATGTTATCAGCTTGCCTAAATTCACGAACCAGACATTGTTTGAACAGGCGAAGGAAGCAATTGAAAAAAGCTCCGTGAAGCCTTTGGCTTTAGTGCTTAACTACCCTTGTAACCCTACTTCTGAAACAGTAGACCTTGCATTTTATGAAGAAGCGGTAGCTTTTGCAAAACATCATGGAATTTACCTGCTTTCCGACCTTGCATATTGCGAGATATATTTTGATGAGCCGACGCCTTCTATCATGCAGGTGAAAGGCGCAAAAGACGTTGCGGTGGAATTCACCACGATGAGCAAAACATATTCTATGCCGGGCTGGCGCGTTGGTTTCTGCGTTGGTAACCAGAAGCTTATTTATGCGCTTACGCGTATTAAATCTTACGTTGATTACGGTGCGTTCACCCCAATTCAGGTTGCATCTGCATATGCTCTTAACGGACCGCAGGACTGTGTTGACGGTTTCAGGAAGCTTTATAAAGAGCGCCTTGACGTGCTTATTGAAGGTCTTAACAAGGCAGGCTGGGCGGTTGAAGCACCAAAGGCCGGAATGTTTGTCTGGGCGAAAATACCTGAGAAATTCCGCCATATGGGTTCTTTAGAATTTTCCAAGAAGCTTATGGAAGAAGCGGAAGTTGCGGTTGCGCCCGGTATTGGCTTTGGTAAGTACGGCGATGATTATGTGCGTATTGCTTTGATCGAGAACAAGCAGCGTACACGTCAGGCTACCCGCAATATTAAAAAGTTTTTGCAAAGCTGATTTGTCACAGGTTAAGCTTGTAATTTTGGGCTTTTGCGCTAGTTTACTTGCGTGAAAAAATGGGCTGTCACTGTATCTGTTGTTGCTTTTATGGGCTATGTTGGCACCTCAATTGCTTTTGAGGCTGAAGGCTTGCAGGAAAGCCTGACAAAAAAAGAAGATGTTTTCCTTGAAGCCGACCAGATGGATTATGACCAGAACAACGGCATAGTTACGGCTACGGGCAAAGTTGAAGTGCAAAAAGGCACTAACGTGGTTTTTGCCGACCAGATCGTTTACGACCAGAACCGCAATATCGTAGTGGCGCAGGGAAATGTTTCTTACATCGGGCCAGACGGGAATGTGGTGTTTACAGACAGGGTTGTGCTTGAAGAGGGCATGAAAGCCGGTGTTGTTGATTATTTCCGCGCAAAGCTTGACGACGGTTCTTTGATCGCGGCGGCGCAGGCGCGCAAGATAGATGATAACCATACCGAGCTTACAAAAGCGGTGTATTCACCTTGTACGCTTTGCGAAGACGGCAGTGACCCGCAATGGCAGATAAAGGCCGATAAGGTTGAGATCAATAACGAGACCCAGAGGGTTTCTTACGATGATGCGTATTTTGAGGTTTACGGCGTGCCGGTTGCTTACACTCCGTATTTTTCTCATCCGACGCCGAACGCAGACCGTAAATCAGGTTTTTTAACACCTTCTTTCCGCACGGATTCAAACCTTGGCGGTGCGCTTACCGTGCCTTATTATTTTAATCTTGCAGAAAATGCCGAGGCTACTTTGAAGCCCACCATTACCACTAAAGAAGGTTTGATACTTGGCGGTGACCTGAAGCATTTAACAAAATACGGTGAGTATGAGCTTGAGGGCAGCATCACGCGCCCGCGCGGTTTTACCGAACTTGCGGAAAGTGATGAGAATGAAAGGGATCTGCGTGGC
>CAYVII010000043.1:0-10094 GCA_964451475.1 uncultured Rickettsiales bacterium | reverse complement strand
TCAAAGAAGGCAATAAAATTTTTAAAATGGAAGAAACAACACCGGGCCGCGTGCTTGTGTCAAAAATCCTTCCTGATCATGCAAAACTTCCTTTCTCTGTTGTGAACAAACAATTCACTAAAAAAGAAGTTTCAAACATCATTGACCAAGTTTACCGCTATACGGGCAACAAGGCTACGGTGATATTTGCTGACCACATCATGGCGCTGGGCTTCAAAAACGCCGCCCTTGCAGGTATCTCTATCGGTAAAGACGATATGATCATCCCGGCAAGCAAGGAAAAGCACATCAACTCTACACTTAAAGAAGTTAGTGAGTTTGAACGCCAGTACTCTGACGGGCTTATTACTGCAGGTGAAAAATACAACAAGGTGGTTGACGCATGGTCACGCTGTACCGATGTTGTAGCTTCTGACATGATGAAAGAAATTTCATCTGTAAGCACAAAACCTGGCACCAACAAGATCAACTCGATCTACATGATGGCTCACTCAGGTGCCCGTGGTTCGGCAGCTCAGATCAAACAGCTTGCAGGTATGCGCGGTCTTATGGCAAAACCTAACGGCGAGATCATTGAAACTCCGATCATCTCTAACTTCAAGGAAGGCCTGTCGGTTCTTGAATATTTCAACTCAACGCACGGTGCGCGTAAAGGCCTTGCCGATACTGCACTTAAAACTGCGAACTCGGGTTACCTGACTCGCCGCTTGGTTGACGTATCACAAGACGCGGTGATCATTGAAGAAGATTGCGGCACGAAAAAAGGCCTTATCGTGAAAGCGGTGATTGAAGGCGGTAACGTGGTTGAACCTCTTTCAGAGATAATCCTTGGCCGTGTTTCAACGCGTGATATTAAACACCCTTCTACAAATGAACTAATCGTTTCTGCGAACACTATCATTGATGAAGCGGCGGTTGATAAGATCGAAGCCGCGGGTATTGAAACCGCACATGTTCGTTCTGCTATCACTTGTGAAACTAAAGGTGGCCTGTGCGCTAAGTGCTACGGCCGTGACCTTGCACGCGGTACTGCAGTTAACATTGGTGAAGCTGTGGGCGTTATTGCCGCTCAGTCGATCGGTGAACCTGGTACACAGCTTACAATGCGTACGTTCCACATTGGTGGTGCGGCACAGCGCGGCGCTGAACAAAACAGCGTTGAAGCTACGCATGATGCTAAAGTTGAGATCGTTAACCGTAACATCGTTCAGAACTCTAAGGGCGAAGGCGTGGTGATGAGCCGCTCTTGCGAACTTCTTCTTCTTGACCAGCGCGGTAACGAACGCGCACGCTTCAAGATCCCTTACGGTGCAAAACTACTGGTGAATGATGGCGACACTACAAAAGTTGGCCAGAAACTTGCCGAGTGGGATCCGTACACTATACCTATTATCACTGAGAAATCCGGTAACGTTGCTTACCGTGACCTTGTGGAAGGTATCTCTATCCGTGAAGTTCTTGATGAATCTACCGGTATCTCGAACAAAGTTATCATTGACTGGAAACAGCATGCACGCGGTTCTGAACTGCGTCCGCGCGTAACTCTTCTTGATGACAAAGGTGAGGTTCAGTTCCTTGCGAACGGTCTGGAAGCACGTTACTTCCTGCCTGTTGATGCGATCATGAACGTTCAGGACGGCCAGAAAGTTCACGCCGGTGATACGCTAGCGCGTATACCGAAAGAAGGTTCTAAAACCCGCGATATTACGGGTGGTCTGCCTCGCGTTGCAGAGCTTTTCGAGGCACGCAAACCTAAAGACCACGCTATCATCGCAGAGATCTCGGGCCGTATTGAGTTCGGTAAGGACTACAAAACAAAACGCCGCCTGATCATCACTCCTGAAGATAAATCTCAGGAGCCGATCGAATACATGGTACCAAAAGGCCGCCACTTAGCGGTGAATGAAGGTGACTATGTTGAGAAAGGCGACCTGCTTCTTGAAGGTAACCCGGTTCCTCACGACATCCTGAAAGTTATGGGTGTTGAAGCTCTGGCGAAATATCTGGTAGCTGAGATCCAGCAGGTTTACCGCCTACAAGGTGTTAAAACGAATGATAAGCACATCGAAGTTATCATCCGCCAGATGCTACAAAAAGTTGAAGTTACGGATGCAGGCGAGACCACGCTTCTGAAAGGCCAGCTTCTTGACCATGAAGAACTGGAAGAGATCAACGCAATAGCTGATAAAGAAGGCTACAAACCGGCTAAAGCCGAGCTTGTACTTCAGGGTATCACTAAAGCGTCTCTACAGACCCGTTCATTCATCTCTGCGGCATCGTTCCAGGAAACAACACGCGTTCTGACAGAAGCTTCAGTAGCCGGTAAAGTTGACCACCTGCGCGGCCTGAAAGAGAACGTGATCGTTGGTCGTCTGATACCTGCAGGTACAGGTTCATTCAGCCGCGAAACTAAACGTATTGCAGCTGAACGTGATGCAGTGATCGAAGCGGAAGAAACAGCTAAGCGCCAGGCGCAGGCTGCCGAGAACGCTAAGAAAGCAGCCAACGGCTAGTTTTAAAAGCAAAACAAATAAGAAACCCCGCTAATTTGCGGGGTTTTTTATTACCTGTTATTTTACTATCTGGGCTCTATTGAAACTATCGGGTAAGCCCACTCTATTTTCACGTCATCCATCAGCGCGCCGTTGTGGGACAACAGCATATAATGCCCCTTCTTGCGCCCCTCACGCAGCTCACGGATATAACTTCCGCCTTTTTCAACCTTAACAAAACATAGCTGGTTCAAACATGCTTTGGCGTTATGCTCCGCATGGCAGTATATTACCCAGCCGTCACGCATAACGGGCAGCATATCATTACCCTGCACCTTAAGCGCTATCATATCCTCTACGGGCAAATTACTGCCATTTACGGCAATAGAACTTTCTTCCGGCAGGTTCTTGCCCTCATGCGCAAAAAAACGCCCCCCTGCCCCAATATATCCCAACACCGGAACACTGGCCGCAGCAGGCTCAGATTTTTTGTTATTATGGCTAAGCATCTTGCCGCTTTCTTCCCTGAAACCGCCGCTGCGTTTTTTAAGGTCGGATAAATTAACCCCGACTGCATCAAGGTAAGCCTGAAGCGTATTGAACTTCAAAGAGCGTGTAGGATCGTCAAAGAACTGCCTTAGCGTTCCTTCAGATTTTTTGGCAAGCCTGCTCCACGAATTAACATTAAGACCCTTACTGGCCATGATCTGGCGCATGAATTTCCTTAATTCATTATTACTTAGGTCTGTCGGCATGAGGCATATTTTACTGCCGACCGCATAAAAATACGAACATAGAAGTCTACGAAGAATTATATTGACTTTCGTAGAATAATATGAATAATAGGTATATAGCCACGATGGAGGATATTGAACCCTATTCTGCAGAGAATAAGATTAAGCTGGCAACCGGCAATGAGCCAAGGCCGCCGCAGCCAATGCATGATGCCCTTAACCAGCTTAATGTTATTTTCACGGAGATACTTAAATGCGCTATTGAAGCCAGTACTATCAACCTTAACTGCTTCATCCGCTATAACCAGCAGCTGGAAAATATTGAGGAAAAAATAAAAGACCTGAAAATATATCTGGAGCGCAAAATACGGTAATGCGCCTTAAAAATACTAAGGTCAGGTTTTATTATTCATAAATTGCAGTTACCCTGCATTAAACGGCCTGAGTAGCTTACAACCCTGCTCAGGCTAACTTTATGCTTATTCGCACGCGTGCGTTGTTGTTTTAATTTAGCTTAAAACGGCTGCATATATTCACTGTCTGTTGGCGTTGCCTAGCTTGTTCATGCTCCAGCCCCATTTGTAACCCCGAGGAGCAAGGGTTTGCCTTTTAAATAGCCCTGCAGAGCCCAAACCAAAGGCAAGGCAAAGCGCCCGTGGTTCATTCATAAGAATGATTTTCCCACGCCCTGCCCCTAAATGTCAAATTAGCTTATGCGTATTTTTGCAGTGGGGTAACGTCTAACGGATTCTTTTTCAAAGACTCAAGGCCGGAAGTTATCGCCACAGCACCTGTAATAGTAGTTGTGTAAGGTATCTTCTGCATAAGCGCCGTTGAACGGATGCTAAAGCTGTCTGCAATAGCAACCGCGCCGTCTGTTGTGTTCAGGACAAGGTTTATTTGTTTGTCCTTAAGCATATCAACAATATGCGGGCGTCCTTCACGTACTTTGTTCACACCGGTAACTTCTACACCCGCTTTGCGGATTGCTTCAGCCGTACCGTGCGTAGCCACTATTTTATAGCCGATCTTGGAAAGGCGCTTTGCAATATCAATTGCCTGCGGCTTATCTTCATCACGAACCGAAATGAAAATAGAACCCGATAGCGGCAGCAAGTTGCCCGATGCTATCTGCGCTTTAAAGAACGCCGTACCAAAATCACGGTCCAGGCCCATTGCCTCACCCGTAGATTTCATCTCAGGGCCAAGGATAGTATCAACACCCGGGAAACGCGCGAACGGGAACACGGCTTCTTTAACCGCAATATGATCCAGCTTTTTATATTCAAGCTTGTGCGATTTCAGGCTTTCACCCGCCATGATACGGGTTGCAATTTTTGAAACCGGCAGGCCGATCGTTTTTGCAACGAAAGGAACCGTACGTGATGCACGCGGGTTAACTTCAATGATATAGATCTGGCCGTCTTTAACTGCGTACTGCGCGTTCATTAAGCCTTTAACTTTAAGTGCCAGCGCAAGCTTTTCAGTTTCCTTTTTCACTTCTTCAATAATTTCGTTTGAAAGTGAATAAGGAGGAAGTGAACAGGCAGAATCACCTGAGTGGATACCCGCTTCTTCAATATGCTCCATGATGCCTGCAACAAAAACATCTTTGCCGTCAGATAAGCAATCAACATCCAGCTCGATTGCGTTCTTGAGGTACATGTCGATCAGCACTGGACTTTCAAACAATGCGCCTTTGAACTGCGCCTGCATGTCGGTTATCCATTTTTCAAGCTCGGCACGCTCATTGATAATTGCCATCGCACGCCCGCCAAGAACATATGACGGACGAACAAGTACAGGGTAACCGATTTTTTCAGCGAACGGGATAACCTCAGATTCTTTATTCGCAATTTCACTCTTAGGTTGCTTCAGACCCAATTTATCAAGCAATTCACGGAAGCGGTTGCGGTCTTCGGCAAGGTCGATCGAATCAACACTTGTGCCCAAAATCGGGATGCCCGCAGCTTGCAATGCGTGCGAAAGCTTAAGAGGGGTCTGGCCGCCAAACTGAACAATAACGCCAAGCAGTTCGCCTTTGCTCATTTCCTTTTTGCATATTTCAATTACATGCTCAGGCGTAAGCGGTTCAAAATAAAGCCTGTCAGAAGTATCATAGTCGGTTGAAACCGTCTCAGGGTTGCAATTCACCATTATGGCTTCAATATCCATTTCCTTCAGCGCATATGCCGCATGTACGCAGGTATAATCAAATTCAATACCCTGCCCGATACGGTTAGGGCCGCCGCCAAGGATAATAACTTTTTTGCGGTCGGAAACTAATGCTTCATCATCCGGCTCAGATACGCCATCACCTTCATAACATGAATACATGTATGCAGTTGATGCTTCAAATTCAGCCGCGCAAGAATCCACGCGCTTGTAAACAGGGTGCAGGTTGTATTTTGCACGCAAGCCCGCAACATCAGTGCCTGAAAGCTCTTTTATACGGCTGTCAGAAAAACCAAGTTTTTTGAACTTAAGAAGCTCAGTTTTTTCAAACTTGGATTTTTTGATCTCTGCTTCAGCATTAACCAGAATTTGCAGCTGCTCAACAAACCATTTATCGAAATGCGATATACGGCAAATTTCATCAACAGCAAGGCCCATACGCAGCGCTTCTGCAATAACCAGCAAACGGTCATGAGACATGCGCGCTAAGTCCTGACGTACGGTTTCATCGGTATATTTACGCGGCGGGTTAAGGCCGTTAAGGCCTGTTTCCATGCTGCACAGCGCTTTTTGTAGTGCTTCAGGGAATGAACGCCCCATAGACATTGCTTCACCGACTGATTTCATGGCAGAGCCAAGTTCAGTTTTAGCGCCCGGGAATTTTTCGAAAGTGAAACGCGGTATTTTCACTACGATGTAATCAATAGTAGGCTCGAACGATGCAGGAGTTTTGCCGCCCGTTACGTCATTTGCAATTTCATCAAGAGTGTAGCCCACAGCCAGTTTTGCCGCTACTTTTGCAATCGGGAAGCCGGTTGCTTTTGATGCAAGGGCAGATGAGCGCGATACACGCGGGTTCATCTCAATAACGATCATGCGGCCCGTTTTAGGGTCAATAGCAAACTGAACGTTCGAACCACCAGTTTCAACGCCAATTTCACGCAGTACGGCAATAGATGCATTACGCATGATCTGGTATTCTTTATCGGTAAGCGTAAGCGCAGGCGCAACCGTTATTGAATCGCCGGTATGCACACCCATCGGGTCGATATTTTCAATTGAGCAAACAATAATGCAGTTGTCGTTCTTGTCGCGCACAACTTCCATCTCAAACTCTTTCCAGCCAAGCACCGATTCTTCAATTAGCACTTCTGAAACAGGCGAAGCATCAAGGCCTGATTTAACAATAGTCTCAAACTCTTCGCGGTTATATGCAATACCGCCGCCCTGACCACCCATAGTAAATGAAGGACGGATAATGACAGGCAGGCCGATACGCTCTAAAATTTCCCAGCCTTCTTCCATAGTATTGGCAACGCCTGATTTAGGAACATCCAAACCGATCTTCAGCATCGCGTCTTTAAAAAGCTGGCGGTCTTCCGCTTTTTCAATCGCAGGGATATCAGCGCCGATAAGCTCAACCTTATATTTTTCCAGCACGCCTTTTTTAGCAACTGCAATTGCTGCGTTAAGCGCAGTCTGGCCACCCATAGTTGGCAGCAGCGCATCCGGACGCTCTTTCGCAATGATTTTTTCAACGATCTCAGGGGTTATCGGCTCAATATAAGTAGCATCAGCCAGATTTGGGTCTGTCATGATAGTAGCCGGGTTTGAGTTCAGCAATATGATACGATAACCATCTGCCCTAAGCGCTTTGCAGGCCTGAGTGCCCGAATAATCAAACTCACACGCCTGACCAATAACTATTGGCCCTGCGCCGATTATCATAATGCTTTTAATATCAGTACGTTTTGGCATCTTGCTACCCTCTAAATCCCTTAAAAAAACAAATTTTACAGGGTTTAACTTAATCAGCCCCAATTGGCAAGGCCGTTTTATATATACAATTCATGGCAGATTCTTGACTTTCCCACTCCGATCATATATTAACTTTCATTAATATATGAAAGCTTCTCATACTATACAGGTTACTACTGAAGAACCAATAGGCATACTTGCGGTCTTTATTGTAGCCACAGGCCAGACCTTTGCCACATTACCTATTAAATCACAAAGAGGGGTAAGTGCACTTGGCTGGTTTGCAAAAAACGAATCTGCCGCTGCGGCAATAGCTTTCTTCGAATTCCTTCAAAGCTATAAGAATACCTGCTTTGATTGCGACCATCTTGGTCTCCGGCTTTTAGATGCACTGCAAGCCCCTACGGTTGCAGATTTAAGGGTAAGGCTGGAAGATGTAGGCTTTGATTACACTAATGACCCAAGATATAACAGCTTCATTGAAAAATTCCGCGCGCTGGATGCAATTCCCTCATTAGCAAGTTACGCCCACACCCTTTTAAAAGAAACCCATTTGCAGGACATTGAATCATTGCACGATATTGCCATTGCCCTCACGGATGCAAAGTGCAATGACGCGGAAATTGCGTTTAAAGACATGTCGCAATTCAAAAAACCGCCGTCAAATGTTGCTAAACAGGCATCAGATACAACGCACCTGCGTATGCCTAAGCCGCCTTACGATCTAAGCCTGAATTAAATATCTTTGCCGTCTTCAAAATTATGGGTAGCGCCGTGGCGGCGGATTGAGTCTATTTTTGTAAGGTTAAGCTCTGCCCCAACCTCCAGCTCACGGTTCAAACTACCATGGTTGATAATGCCGTCCTGCGGGAAACCTGCATCTGCAGGTGAATAAATTCCGCTAATACCCGTGCTGACATCACAAATATCGCATGCTTCCGAATAACCGACACTTGCAGAATTAATAACGTAAAACTGATTCTGGATCGCAGATGCGCGGCACGAGATCTGCACACGCGTAAGACCGTGCATGGTTTCGGTGCAGCTTGGCACTAAAAGCACTTTCACGCCGCGCTGCGCCAGGCTTTTGGAATAATCGGGGAACTCAGAATCATAGCATATATTGATGCCGAAAATCTGCTCAAAAACTTTCAGCTCATCTCCCTTTTTAACAAAACCCAGCTTTTTCTCATATGCGGTAAGCTGCATCTTATCCTGAAAACCGTGCTCTTTATCCGGGAAGAAGATATATGCACGGTTATTATATGTTCCGCGGCCCTCCAGCACACTGCCCGGCTGCAATATCATGGCATTTATATGGGCCAGATGCTTCCAGAATTCTATATATTGCGGCAAAAGATTTTGCATATCTTCTATCTGCTGCTGCAATTCACCTTCTGTGAATATAAGCTCTAAACCTGAATATTCCGGCAAAACATAAAGCTCCGCGCCTTTATGTTTGGCAGCAGATATTTTTTCCGAATAATATTTTTTATATTCTTCGAAGCCGGAGAATTTTTTGATGTTATGCTGTGAGGCAATTACTTTCATGACCAAAGATTATAACGGCTTTATCCAATATACCAGCGGCTTTTTGGTCTCTGATTGATTGCCGATATCTTTCCACGAAAAATAACTGACAAGTTCAGGATGTTTTACAAAACCCTGCTTCTTCCATAAAGGTTCCGGTGAATTGTAATTTTCAGGTGCTTTATGTCCTTCACGCACAACAGAACAGAACGCAGCATATTTTTTATTCATCTGCCTTGCCTTTTCCAGACGCTCCCGCATGAATTCTTTACCGATTCCCATTCCCCGATATTCGGGAAGCAAGACAGATTCCGCAAAATAATAAAACTCATTCACGTCATAACCCGCTTCCACAAACGGTTTTGCCACTTCACCCATTTCATTTTCCATAGCATTGCCGGTTGATGCACCTATTACCGCACCCTGCAAATTCTTTGCCAGTACTAAAATAGATGATGGTGATTCCGCATAGCGTTCCAGATAATGCAGCTCATATTCAGCGCTGCCTTCGTATAAATACGGGTATTCATAAAAAACTTTTATACGAAGCTGCGCAACCTCAGGCAAAACAGGCCTTACAGCCTCACCTGATAAAATACTGACAGTGTAACTTCCGGCCATCAGAAATAATTTTCCAGCAACTCTCTATGCAGCCTAAGGTCACCGCAGGCAATAACATCAGAGGTAGTGTTAACATCAAGGTCGTTGCCCTTCCAGTCGGTAATTATGCCGCCCGCATTTTCAATGATCGGTATAAGCGCGCAAAAATCATATGGCTTCAGGTTGCTTTCAATAACTATATCAACCAGCCCCATTGCAAGCTGCCCGTAAGAATAGCAATCACCGCCATAAACGGCAAAAGCCGCTTCCTGAGCCATTCTTTCCGCCGCGTTCTTTCCTTTATCTATAAGCGGTGATGTAGCCGCGAACACGGCATATCTCATGAGTACGCCGCCACGCGCATTAACCTGCCTACCGTTGAATTTCGTTATACCGTTCACGCCAATCCAGCGTTCATCAATTACCGGCTGGTCAATAATCCCAAGCATGGGTTTGCCCTCTTTGACCAAAGATATCAGCGTACCAAAATTCGGCCTGCCGCTAATGAATGATTTTGTTCCGTCTATAGGATCAATTACCCACTGGTAAGGCGATCTTTCGTTATTACGGCCATATTCCTCACCGTAAACACCATGATCGGGGAAGTTGTTGGCAACCAGCTTGCGGATTATTTCTTCAATTTTCCTGTCTGCCTCGGTAACAGGTGACCTGTCTTCCTTGATCTCTACACCCATCTGGCTACGGTAGTAAGTGCGGCTTATCTTGCGCGCCTCATCGGCCATGAATTCAGCAAAATCAATAAGTTCTATAGGTAATTCGTGCATAATAAGTTTAAATTATGCAA
>CAYVII010000042.1:6948-10474 GCA_964451475.1 uncultured Rickettsiales bacterium | reverse complement strand
ACGTGGTTCTCATGCATAAGGAACGTTGTTTGACCAAAAGTGGTAATGATTCCGCCTTCCTCGATCAACTGCAGCTCACCCGAAGGGAAGCTGCTATTGCCTGTTGTGTATTTCTCCTTGAACTCCAGCTCGAGTCTGACCTCGGTGAAATGCTCAGGGAGTTTGGGAGCGTCAATCTTAAAGATCACCAACTGGCCCGGGCCTGAGGTGAACTCTGCTTCTTCATTGACACGCTTCAGGTCATTGATTCCTTTCATCACGATGGTGTCTGCCATCGGGACGGGCACCGTTATTGTCTCGGCGCAAAGATCAAGTTTGAACATAAAGCTGGCACCCGCCAGCAAGAATAGGAGTATTGATTTCATTTTGGTGAGATGTTTCAATCCTATCAACAGCAGAAAATATCTATAGCATCTGCCGCACAGCAGAATTAGCTTAGCTATGCCCTGCTCTTGGTAAGATGGAAAACGGTTAAAAATAGTTAACTGTCTGCCTAAAAGCAAGGAGTTTGACTAAGTTTCTGTAAAACAAGATTTATATGCGCTCTTTTTATTTGGCCGCCTATATGTTAACTATGCTGTTGATATGTACATAGATACTACTGAAGAACTGCAGACGCTTTGCGAAGAGATTAAGACGGCAAAACTTATTGGTTTTGATACAGAGTTCATGCGTGAAAAAACTTTTTTCCCTATCCTTTGCCTTATTCAGCTTAACGTGAACGGCAAGGCTTATGCTATTGACCCTCTAAAGGTTGAAGTAAAGGAACTGCTTGAGATGCTTGTAAAAGCGCCAATGCTTGTCTTTCATTCAGGCAGGCAGGATCTTGAGATTATCTACAACCTTATCGGTAAGTTACCGAAGAATATTTTTGATACGCAGATCGCGGCAATGGTTTGCGGTTTTGGTGAGCAGGTAAGTTACCAGATGCTTGTACAGAACCTGCTTGGCAAACGTGTTGATAAGACTGAGCGTTATACTGATTGGAATGCCCGACCACTTTCGGCAGGGCAAATAGAATATGCACTTTCAGACGTTATACATTTACCCGAGATATACGCAAAACTAAGTGATAGCCTTAAAAAGCAGAACCGTGAAAAATGGTTTGAGAATGATGAGGCTTCACTCAAAGACGTAAAATATTTTGAAGCAAATGAATCGGATGCATGGAATAAAATTAAACACCGTGAGAAAAAGAACTGCCACCTGGGTGTTTTAAAAGAGCTTGCGTCATGGCGTGAACTTAAGGCGCGCCGTGTTGACAGGCCCCGCAAACGCGTACTTTCTGATGAAGCGGTTATTGAAATCGCCCTGCGCAAACCAAAAACAAAAGATGAGCTTACGCGCATGCGCAGCTTTGGCCATCACCGTGAAGAAACTATAAAAGAAATATTGCAGGTTGTGCAGAAAGGTTTGGGTCTTGCCGATGATAATATTCCTAAACTTAAGCCAAAACCAAAGAAAGAGGCTGATTCCGGGACGGTGGAACTGCTTAAAATAATACTAAAGACACAGTGCAGCAAAAATGACGTTGCGCAAAAACTGGTAGCAACCTCAGAAGAGCTCGAACAGTTTGTGCTTGGTGAAAAGACAGATTTTTTAACCGGCTGGAAATATGATGTGTTCGGCAAATTTGCCGAAGACCTGCTTGCGGGCAAAACAAAATTATTTGTTGAAAACGGGAAAATGAAGATCGCATGACTGTAATTGGTCACAAACAGGCGGAAGAATTACTTTACGGCAGCAACTTAAATACTGCGCGTAGTTTTTTGATAGAAGGCCCGCGTGGTGTGGGCAAAGCCCTTATGGCGCTTAACTTTGCAGGGCACATACTTGGCAATAAGGAACGCGTAAAAAACAAAAGTCACTCTGATTTTCTGCTTATTGAAAAACGCTCTGATGAAGAAAAAGGCAGCAAGAAGGAAATTGTTGCTGAAGATGCAAAACAGCTACGCGGATTTTTAGAGCTTACTCCCGCTGAAGGCAAACACCGCGTTGCCATAATTGATTCGGCCGATGAGCTTAACAATCAGGCTGCAAACTCAATACTGAAAATGGTTGAAGAGCCGCCGCGCAACGCAATTATAATTCTGCTTTCGCATGGCGGGCATGTTCTGCCAACCATCCGTTCACGCTGCCTTACCATAAAACTGCAAAGCCTTCCGCATAATGAAATGAAGCAGGTCGTAAGCAATATAATGCTGAATATAACAGAGTCTGATCTTGAGATTCTGACAGAGCTCTCTGAAGGTTCACCCGGTATGGCTAAGGTTTTATATGAAAATGAAGGCCTATGGTTGCTGGATAATATAGTTGAGATATTCAACCACTACCCGAAATATGATTATTTGAATCTTACAAAATTTGCCGAAAAAGCACTTAAGCCGGAAAAGGGATGGGAGTCTTTCTGCTATATCCATAACTGGCTGTTGGCTAGGCTGGCTAAGGGTTATGCCACGGGCAGGCAGGTTACTGTGCGCGGTAATGACGTAAACTCAAATATCAACCTTGCATTGCTGCTTGATGATATTGAACGCTGGAACAAGGTTGTGACTGAAACAGAAATATTCAATCTTGAGAAAAAACAGGTAATGGTGAACCGCCTATCGGCCCTTGCAGAGTGCTTTACCTGATTTTGCAGTGCAACATGCTGTAAAAAAATAGGTTATACCTGCAAATGTCTATTGAACAACTAGTGTTTATATGATATAAACGCCCGCCTAAGTTAGAAGTTCAAGGTAAAATAACATGGCAATCTCTCCAATAGTTCCGGTTTATAACAGGGCAGACATCACTTTTGAAAGGGGTGAAGGCGCTTATTTGTATGATACAAAAGGCGAACGCTACCTCGATTTCCTTGCGGGAATAGCAGTAAACTCGCTTGGCCACGCACACCCGCACATGATTGATGCGCTGACAAAACAGGCAAACAAGATCTGGCACGTTTCAAACATCTTTTACACGGAAGAGCTGAAAAGATTCTCTAAGCGTCTTGTAGAGGCTTCTTTTGCCGATACTGTTTTCTTTTGTAACTCTGGCACTGAAGCAACCGAGGCCGGCATTAAAGCCGTCCGTAAATATTTTGATGAGAACGGAGAACCTGAAAAATATCGCATCATAACTTTTGAAGGTGCGTTTCACGGCCGTACATTCGGCGCAATTGCCGCAACCGGCACGCCTAAAGTGCTTGAAGGTTTTGAACCAAGGCTTGATGGCTTTGATAAAGTTCCGCTGAACATAGAGGCTGTAAAAGCCGCGATAACTGATAAGACTGCAGCCATAATGGTTGAACCTATTCAGGGTGAAAGCGGAATTTCGGCAGCTCCTCTTAAGATCCTAAAAGAGCTTCGTAAGATTGCCGATGAAAATAACCTTCTTCTGTATCTGGATGAAGTTCAGTGCGGTGTTGGCCGTAGCGGTAAACTGTTCGCGCATGAGCTTGAAGGCGTTGTGCCTGATCTTGTTGCAATTGCAAAAGGTATTGGCGGTGGTTTCCCTCTGGGCGGAGTGCTGATGAAGGAAAAAG
>CAYVII010000042.1:0-6910 GCA_964451475.1 uncultured Rickettsiales bacterium | reverse complement strand
CAACATTCGGCGGTAACCCGCTGGCAATGGCGGTGGGTAATTCTGTCCTTGATATCATCCTTGCGCCGGGCTTCCTGCAGGAAGTTGAGCGTAAAGGCAAACTGCTTAAGGAACGGTTGCAGGCACTACAACAGCGCCATCCTGATAAGATCGCGGAAGTGCGTGGCTATGGCCTGATGCTGGGTATTAAACTGCATGAAAAATTCAGCAACGATACACTCAAGAACAAGCTTCTTGAGAACAAGCTTCTTACCAACACGGCGGGCGATAATGTTGTACGTATTCTTCCTCCGCTTATTATTGATGAAAGCCATATTGATGAAGCGGTTGGTATAATTGATAAAACCTGTGCGGCGCTATAGGAGCTAATATGAGGCACTTTCTTGACATAGACCAGATAGATGCAAAAGAACTGCGCGGTATTATTGAGCTTGCAAAAAAGATGAAAAGCAAAAACGAGCAGCCTCTTAAAGGTAAATTCCTTGCGGCTATCTTTGAAAAGCCTTCAACGCGTACACGCGTTTCTTTTGAGGTAGGCATGAAGGAACTTGGCGGCGAAGTTATAACTATGAACAGCAATGACATGCAGCTGGGCAGAGGTGAAACTATTGCCGATACCGCAAAAGTGCTTTCTCGCTTTGTAGATATCATTATGCTGCGCGCTAATAGCCACGCAACCCTGCTTGAACTTGCAGAAAATGCAGATGTCCCTGTTATCAATGGTCTTACAGATCTTTCCCACCCGTGCCAGATAATGGCAGATATTCTAACCTATGAAGAACATCGCGGTGATATCAAAGGCAAAAAGATCGCATGGGTAGGTGATTATAATAACGTGCTAGTTTCATGGATACACGCGGCTGAAAAATTCGGGTTCGATGTTCATGTTGCATGCCCTAAGGAACTACTGCCCCCGGCAGATATTCTGGCAAAGCACGGCAAAGTATTAAAAATATGCGAAAACCCCGCAGATTGCGTCAACGGCGTTGATTGCGTGGTGACTGATACATGGCTTTCAATGGGCGAGAAAAACCCTGAAGTGCGCCGTAACCTGCTTATAAATTATCAGGTGGATGAAAGGCTTATGGGCCTTGCAAAGGCCGATGCAATATTTATGCACTGCCTGCCTGCCCACCGCGGTGAGGAAGTTTCTTCAGGAGTTATTGACGGCAAGCAAAGCGTTGTGTTTGATGAAGCGGAAAACCGCCTGCATGCGCAAAAAGCTATCATGGCGTGGTGCTTGGCTTAAGCAGACTTGCCTTCGATTCTTTTTTCCAGCTCTTCCATAAAGCCTTTTTTGGTAAGGCCTTTTGGCATCGGTTCTAAAAACTCAACCGTGATAGTGCCCGCTTTTTTAAAGCGTGACTGGCGCGGCCATAACTTGCCGCTATCAAGCCTTACCGGTACGACCGGCGCTTCAATATTTGCATAAATTGCGGCAACACCTGCTTTATAATCAGGTTTATCGCCAACTTTTTTGCGCGTCCCTTCGGGGAAGATAATTATGGCGCGTCCATCACTTAACCGGTCTTTCACATCGCTAATAAGCTTTTTAAGTGCGCGTGCTCCGCCGCCTCTGTTCAGGCAAATATGCCTTGCCGCCCATAAATAGATATTGAACATGGGGATATAGGCCAGAGCTTTTTTATAAACAAAAACAGAATCACTGCGCAGCAGATAGAAAAAGGCTGTCTCCCATGCCGACTGATGCTTGCTGGCAAACACAACCGGCCCCTCAGGTACTTTGCCTACAACCCGCCAGTCAATACCCAATAAAAACCTTGCCGAGTAAATTACGTTACGCGCCCATATGTTGCAGCCAAAGATAGCTCCTCTTTTGCCGAAGAACAAAAAAACAAAGAACCCATAAAGCAATATGGATGAGATATAGATGTAAACATTGAAAATAATTGAGCGTATCTTTTGCATGGCGCGAGTTTACGCGCTTTGAATGCCGACTACAACCCAATTTGGTTTTTTTGATGTAAGGTCACGTTCAAACGTCCATACGTCGGTAACATGGTCAGGCACAGATTTGCTGCCTTCAATGATCTCGCCTGCTTTGTTACGGATGTAGTTGAACTGTTCGCTTACAAAACGCACAACCACTTGGCAGATATTGTCTCTTACTTCAACGTCAAGTACTTCGGGTTCCTGCATTGAGTAAATGCTGCTGGTTGCGGTAACTTCATTGGCTTTACGCGCATCAATTTCTTTTTCAAAATTATTATATATATCTGCGCTAAGCAGGAACTTAAGCGCATCTTTTTTGCCTTCCGCGAATGCCTTGATGACCATTTCGAAAGCACCGGCAGCACCTTCAACGAATTTGCTAAGTACAAATGTAGGGTCAATACGGCGCGCTTCCGCAACGTCGGTTCTAAGGTGTGAGGGAACTTCTTCCTCTTTCACTTCCAATGGCTTTGCGTCCAGAATAACCGCTTTTGCGGAATTCTTGTTGCGTTCAACTTTTATTTTTTCTGCGAATTCACTTATTTCGGCAGCTCTTGCCTTCTCATCGCCGTTCGTACGGCCAAAAACGCTCCACAGGCGGTAGGCAAAAAATGCTGCTATTATTACGTAAATGAATATTTCTGCGTTAGACATTCAAAATCCTCTTTTGGCCAAATACCATTACTTGGCCTAGATTGCCAGTATATCAGATATTTAAACAAATTACTTTAATTTTTTCTAAATTTACTCTAGTTCCATATAGATATGAGCAAAGATAATAAAAAACAAGATGCCGCAAAAACGGCTAAAGAAGCGGCTCCGCAAAGCGGCCAGCCTGCTAATCAGGCACCTGCACAACCGGAAATGGCCTCGCTTTTTAGGCTTAATGGCCTGTATGTGAAGGATATTTCTTTCGAAAACCCGCGTGCTCCCGGTATTTTCCTGCAGCCACCTGCACAGCAGCCTAAAATGGGCGTTAATATTGATGTTGGAATGAAGCGTATTCAGGGCGCAACATATGAAGTTGTTTTACGAATTACCACTAAAGCTCAGGAAGAGGGTGTTACACTGTTTTTAGTTGAAGTTCAGCATGGCGGTGTTTTCACCATAAATCCTAATATTCCCGAAGAACATCATGCGCGTATCCTGTTCGTAGATTGCGCAAGCGTGATCTTCCCGTTCGCAAGAAGGGTGATATCTGACCTTACAACAGAAGGCGGTTTCCCTCCGTTCCTGCTTGAGCCTATTAATTTTGAGGCTATCTACCTGCAAAAAACAGGCAGGGCAGCTTAAGGTTTAAGCCCGCTTTCTAAGGGTTTTCGCTGTTTATTATTTTGCGTAATTTACCGTGGTAAGGTTACCCGGTCTATTTTCATACTCATCAATTGATGCAGTAAGCCAGTAAACATCTTTGCCGTGTGAAGCGTATATAGCCTGGCCGTTTTTCTCGCCCAGCTGGCTGGTACGTGCATTAGCTTTGCTGCCGGTTGAAAGATACGCGTAAGCAGAACCGGTAAGTACCAGTGCCGCCATAAGAACAGAAAATAGTTTTACAAAATTTTTCATATATTCCTCGTATTCTCAAACTAGCAGTTCAATATTACAACGGCGTTACAAAAGACCTTACAAACTCAAAATGTCACAAATAAAAGTTGTGTAATATCAATTAGTTAAATATAAAACTTTTATTACATTTATGATGCATCCTATTTATTCTCAAATCTCGGGAAAATACCTTCAGGTGCAGGTAATGGTGTGCCCGGACGAAGTGCGGAACCGGCGCCCACATAATGGAAAAGACGGCGCTCTTTATCAACGCCTAGCTGGGTTAAAAGCTTGTCTGCGGCATCAGGCGTAAATGGCTGAAGAAGCAGGCCGATACGGCGCAGGCATTCTGCAAGAGTATATAATACGGCTGCCATACGCTCAGGGTTTTCTTTCTTAAGTGCCCATGGTGCGGTTGCATCCACAAACTCGTTCGCGCGTGTTGCTATCTGGCTTATCATTTCCAGTGCGCGGCTAAAATGCTGCTCGTAAATAATCTCATTACGTATCTTGTCTGCCTGCACAAATGCAAATGCCAGAAGCTGTTTGTCTGAATCTTCAAACTTATATTGCGGCACTTTACCGTCGCAGTTCTTATTGATCATTGAAAGAACTCGCTGCGCAAGGTTGCCAATGTTATTTGCAAGCTCCGCGTTAATGCGTGTTACCAGTTTCTCGCGGCTAAAATCGCCATCTTGTCCAAAAGGAATTTCGCGCATTAAAAAATAACGTACCTGATCAACACCAAAGCTTTGTACAAGTTCGTTAGGATCTATCACATTACCGAGTGACTTGGAAATTTTCTGCCCTTCATTCGTCCACCAGCCATGCGCGAAAATACGCAATGGAATGTCCATATCGGCCGCCATTAAGAATGCAGGCCAGTAAACAGCATGGAAGCGTAAAATATCTTTGCCCACAATATGCAGGTCGGCCGGCCAGAAATCTTTCATGTCTGTAGTATTGAAAGGGTATCCAAGCGCGGTCACATAATTGGCAAGGGCATCCAGCCACACATACATCACGTGCTTTTCATCACCCGGAACAGGAATGCCCCATTTGAAAGTTGTGCGTGATATTGAAAGATCTTTAAGCCCGCCTTTTACAAATGAGATAACCTCATTGCGGCGTCCCTCAGGGTCAATGAATTTCGGGTTCTTTTCGTAAAGCTCTAAAAGCCTGTCTTGGTATGCAGATAGGCGGAAGAAATAGCTTGGCTCTTCAACCCATTCAACATCAGCGCCGGTTGGAGCTTTGCCGTTTACCAGCTCTTCTTCCTGGTAATAGGCTTCATCACGCACTGAATACCAGCCGCTATATGAACCTAAGTAAATATCACCGCTTTTCATCATTGCTTTCCACATTGCCTGCGCGCCCTGTTTGTGGCGTTCTTCGGTAGTGCGGATGAAATCATCGTTAGTAATATTCAGCGTTTTTAAAAGCTCACGGAAATATACCGAGTTATCATCAGCCAGTTTTTGCGGGGTAGTACCGTTCTTTGCTGCCGTCTGTTCAACTTTCTGGCCGTGTTCATCAGTGCCGGAAAGGAATTTTACCGTACGTCCGTCAATACGCATAAAGCGCGCCATCACGTCACAAGCAATAGAAGTATATGCATGGCCGATATGCGGTTTATCATTCACATAGTAAATAGGTGTAGTGATGTAGAAATTCTGTTTCATAAGGGCGCGTTTATATGTGCTAAGGCCTAAATAATCAAGTCTTTAGGCGGTAACCCTTACTTATCAAACGGTAACATAGAAGCGAAAGGGCGATATTGGCCGCAAATATAACTCCTGCACCTAAAAATATATTGCTGTCTGTATGGCCCGTCATACCGTAGCGGAAGCCGTCTATCATATAAAAGAACGGGTTCAAATGCGCCGCTACCTGCCAGCCTGCTGGCAGGTTTTCAATTGAATAAAATGTGCCCGATAAAAACGCCAGCGGAGTGATTATGTAGCTGGTAATGGCAGACATATGGTCAAAACTTTCCGATACAATTCCCGCAAATAACCCAAGCAGTCCAAGCAGCATGGATGACATTACAAGGAAATAGATTATTGCCCACCAATGATGTGCTTCCAGATGAATGAATAATGAAATTGCAACGGCTGATATTATCCCAACCAGTATCCCGCGCACAATGCACGCGCCAAGCATGGCGATCATTATCTCAAGGCTGGAGAACGGGGGCATCAAAATATCAATTATCATTCCAATTACTTTGCTCATCACCAGTGATGATGAGGTATTGGCAAAACTCTGCTGTACAACAGACATGATTATAAGACCGCTGGCCATGAAAAGCTCAAAGCGCACGCCTGCAACCTCGGTAATGCGCCCTCCCATAGCAAGGTGGAACACTGCAAGGAATAAAAGGCTGGTAATAACAGGTGCTACAAGTGTTTGATTATAAACCTTTAAGAAGCGCCAGCATTCCTTTTTAAATAACGTCCATGTGCCAAGAATGTTCATATTGCTGCTTTATTGCTGAGAGTATATAAGTTGCGGATTGTGGAATATATAGGAGATATTGAAAAAACCAAGAGCGTTGCGGCGAGTTTTGCAAAAAATGCAAAACCGGGGGATTGCTTTTGCCTTTTTGGCGAATTAGGTGCAGGAAAGACAGAATTTTCAAGAGCTTTCATTCAGGCAATTTGCGGCAACGTAAAAGTGACCTCTCCAACTTACAATATCTTACTTACCTATGAAGGTCAGCACACAGTCAACCATTTTGACCTGTACCGCATTAAAGATGCATCTGAACTTGAAGAGATCGGTTTTACCGAAGCTGTTGCAAACGGCATCAACCTTATTGAATGGCCACAAATAGCAGGTGATTTGATCCCGCGTAATGCAAAGAAAATAGAAATTGAAATTACAGGTGAAGGAACACGGAAGATAACATGCAGCTAGCGGCAGAAAAAATAACCGGTAACTCCATTACTGCACCGCAGGGTGCAACGCCTTTAGTGCTGGCTAATTTAAAAGCTGAAGCGGTGATTCATATTGCAACCTCAGATAGGGAAATGCGCGGTCTGGCAGAAAGCATAAAGTTCTTTGCGCCCGATACCGATGTGCTTGAATTCCCCGCGTGGGATACTTTGCCCTATGACCGCTCATCACCAAACCCAACCATAATAAGCAACCGCGTAAGCGTACTTACAAAACTTGCTTACGGTGTAAGCAAGCGCACAATTATAATCACCACTGCAAATGCGGTCTTGCAAAAAGTTCCCGCGCCAAAGATATTTAAAGAGTCATCTATCCTTGTTGAGAAAGGCAAAACCCTTCCGCGAGAAGACTTAATAAAAGCACTCATAAAGAACGGCTACAGCCGCGTTTCCAAAGTTGTGGAGAACGGTGAATATGCTGTTCGCGGTAGCATAATTGATCTTCTTCCAAGCGG
>CAYVII010000041.1:0-10488 GCA_964451475.1 uncultured Rickettsiales bacterium | reverse complement strand
GTTCAATAACGTGGTCGGCGGTGATTGCGCGGTATCTTTCGGTAACAGCTTCCTTTCTGATGATGCAGGCAGCACCGGCGCTTGCCGCTAGCCTGAATGCAGCATTATGACGTCATAATAATAGGCGCTGGCGCTGCGGGTTTGATGTGCGCCATAGAAAGCGGCAAACGCGGACGTAAAACGCTTATTATTGAGCACTCAAAAAAAGATCGGGGAAAAGATCCGTATATCGGGCGGGGGGCGCTGCAACTTCACTAACCTGCATGCCTCACCAAAGAACTACCTTTCACAAAACCCGCATTTCTGCGTTTCAGCGCTTTCACGCTATACGCAGCATGACTTTATAGCGCTGGTGAAAAAACACGGCATAGCCTTCCATGAAAAAACTTTAGGGCAGCTATTTTGTGATGACTCATCGTTCAATATAATTGATATGCTACGCGATGAATGCCGCGCCAACGGGGTGGATATATTAACCTCCACTTATGTGGAGAAAGTAGAACCGGGCTACAAGGTTTTGACCAAAGCAGGCATGTTCAGCTGTCAGTCATTGGTTATTGCCTGCGGCGGCCTGAGTATCCCTAAAATAGGCGCAACCGGTTTTGGCTATGAAGTGGCAAGGCAGTTTGGCCTTAACATAATCCCAACCCGCGCCGCGCTTGTGCCTTTTACGCTGGAAGGTTTTACGGAGCTTGCGGGAATATCTGTTCACAGCAAAACATCAATAGGTAAAACCGCCTTTGAAGAAGGCATGCTGTTCACGCATCGCGGCCTTAGCGGTCCAAGCATTTTGCAAATATCTTCGTACTGGAAAGAGGGCGATGAAGTAGTAATAAATCTAGCTGCCGATATTGATGTGCCGGAAAAGCTGAAAGCTTTCAAGGAAGCTAATCCTAAGCAGGAACTTAAAAGCGCGGTAGCATCATTCCTGCCAAAAAAGCTGGCTTATTATATCACGAACGAATCTTCGGCCAGAATGGCTGACCTTAGCCATAAAAAGCTGGAAGAGGTAGCGGCAAAGATAACAGCCTTCAGGGTAAAGCCAGATGGCACGGAAGGCTACCGCACGGCGGAAGTGACGCTTGGCGGGGTAGATACTGATGAGCTGAGTTCCAAGACAATGGAAGCCAAAAAGCAACCCGGCCTGTATTTTATTGGTGAAGTGGTTGATGTAACAGGCTGGCTTGGCGGCTATAACTTCCAGTGGGCATGGTCTAGCGGCTGGTGCGCCGGTCAATTTGCATAGCGCTTTACTTCTTTTTCTGAAAGGCGTACTCTGAACGCAATGAGTAACAATTTAGATGGTAGTAAAAGTGTATCTGGGAATGTTTGGAAGTTTAGAGAATATGATGAAAGGGCAGCAAAGGCTTTAAGCCAGCAATTCGGTTTTTCCGAACTGCTTGCTAAAGTATTGGCTGCGCGTGGAGTGAATATCCATAACGCGGAGCATTACTTAAGCCCCAACCTTAAACATTCGCTTCCTGACCCGCTGCACTATAAAGACATGGAAAAGGCCGCCAACCGCGTGGCCGATGCAGTTATTGCGCGTGAGAAAATAGCTATTTTCGGTGATTATGACGTTGACGGCGCAACCGCTTCCAGCGTGCTGAAACGCTTTTTTACCGAGCTTGGCGCAGACTCGATGATACATATCCCCGACCGTATCGAAGAAGGCTACGGCCCAAATGAAAAAGCAATTCAGGGCTTGTGGGATAAAGGCGCAAGGGTGCTTATAACGGTTGACTGCGGCACGGTTTCTTACGAGCCTCTGGCTGCCGCAAAACGCATTGGCTTTGATGCAATTGTAGTTGACCATCATATTGGCGGTGAGCTGTTGCCGGAAGCGCATTCGGTAATCAACCCGAACCGTCTGGATGAAACTTCCGAGCATAAGCATTTAGCTGCGTGCGGAATGTCTTTCATGCTGGCGGTTGCGGTAAAAACAGTTTTAAAAGCACGCGGGTATTTTGAAAAAAATCCCGAGCCGAACCTGTTTAACCTGCTTGATCTGGTTGCGCTTGGCACAATTTGCGATGTTATGCCGCTGCACGGCATCAACCGCGCATTCGTGGCGCAAGGCATAAAAATACTGGCGCAGCGCACTAATATTGGCCTTGCCGCGCTTGCCGATGTTGCCGGCCTTTCAGAAAAGCCGGGTGTGTTCCACCTTGGCTTCATGCTTGGGCCGCGCATAAACGCAGGCGGGCGTATTGGCGAAGCTTCCCTTGGCGCAAGGCTGCTTACAACTTCTGACCCCGAAGAGGCGCGTGAGATAGCGCAGATATTGAATAAATTGAATGACGAGCGCCGCGCGATAGAAAGCATGGTGGAAGAAGAAGCAAGCCGCATAGTTGAGCGTGAAATGGAAAATGGCGGGCATGATTTTCCGCTGATAATGCCGGTGGGCAATGGCTGGCATCAGGGCGTTGTAGGCATAGTGGCAAGCCGCCTGAAAGAGCGTTATCACAAACCGGTTGCGGTAGTGACTATTAATGACGGCATTGCAAAAGCATCTTCACGTTCAATACCCGGGGTTGACTTAGGTGCGGCAATTGCCAGCGCGCGTGATGTAGGTTTGCTGCTAACGGGCGGTGGCCACGCAATGGCCGCAGGCTTTACGGCAGAAGCCGGTAAACTTCCTGAACTGCGCGACTTTTTATTTGAACGCCTGCGTGAACAAGTGGCAAGGAATTTTGAACGCTCACTAACGCTGGATGGCGTGGTGGGAATTACGGCATTAAATACAAATCTGGCAAATGACCTTGCAAAAGCATCACCTTACGGCACAGGAAATTCTGAGCCGCGCTTTATTATTTCCAATATCCGTCTGGTTGATGCAAAAGAGCTGGGTAATAACAATATCCGCCTGATATTTGATGATGGCGGTCTTGGCAGCAAAGCAAAGATATATGCAGTCTCTTTCCGCGCGCTGGAGACACCGCTGGGCCAGTTCTTTTTAAGCAGCGTAGGCAAGCGCATGAACGTGGCAGCCCGCATCCGCCTGAGCCAGTGGCAGGGCAAAGACAGGGTAGAAACCCAGGTAGACGATGCGCAATTAGCTTAATTTAATACGTAATTTGTTGAATTTACGCATTGAATGTTATGTCTAAGCTTATAATTTAGCGCCATGGAAATACAAACGGCCATAGATCTATTAGGAAAAGGGGAAGTGGTGGTACTTCCTACGGAAACAGTATATGGCCTTGCTGCCGATGCAGGTAATGATGCTGCCGTTGCAAAGATATATGCGCTTAAAGACAGGCCGCAATTCAACCCGCTTATTATACATATATATAGTGTAGGGCAGGCGGAGCAGATCGCGCAGCTTTCACCTAATGCAAAAGCTCTTGCGGAAAAAACACTGGCCTGGCCCGCTAACAATAGTAGCAAAAAAGCGTGACAGGAATTTTGCGCAGCTTGCAACTGCAGGCTTAGATACTGTTGCCTTGCGTGTTCCGGCTCACCCGGTAACGCGTGAGATTTTAAAAAACGGTCTCATGCTTGCAATGCCTTCTGCAAATATTTCCGGCTCACTTTCACCAACAAAATATGAACATGTAAAAAAGTCTTTTCCGCACACATATATTATAGATGGCGGTGCGTGCGAAGTTGGTCTTGAATCAACTATCGTTACGTTCGATGAAAATGACGATGCGGTAATATTGCGCGAAGGTGTTTTGCAAATTAAAGGCGCGCGTTACAACGATAAGAAAATTATTGCACCGGGAATGTTATTAAAACATTACGCGCCGCAAAATGAGATAAGTATAAATGTGCTCAAACCCAGCGCCACAGCCACTTTTGTCGGTTTTGGAAAAATGCGTTGTGATTATAATTTAAGTGAGAGCGCAAGTTTGCAGGAAGCTGCAAGCAATTTATTTGCACTGCTGCACGAGGCAGATTCAAAAAATAAAAAAATTGAAGTTGCACCAATCCCCAATGATGGTATTGGAACGGCAATAAATGACAAATTACGCCGGGCTGCTTCGCGAACATAAAAAAAACACAAGATATAGTTTTTTTTGTATTGATTCGGAAAAATTTCTGGCTTATTTTGTGTTTTAAGACAAAATTACCACATCACAACCCAATTTATCTCTTCAAGAGGAGCAAAAAATGATCAATCTGCAAGTTCCAAAATCAAATGTATTGAAACCAGTAATTACGGTTATTGGCGTAGGTGGTGCAGGCGGTAACGCCGTGAATAACATGATTGACTCCAACCTTAGCGGTGTTCGTTTCGTAGCGGCAAACACAGATGCGCAAGCGTTGGAACTTTCAAAAGCAGAATATAAAATTCAACTTGGCGTTCATATCACGCAAGGTCTGGGTGCAGGTGCTACTCCTGAAGTAGGCCGCGCAGCAGCAGAAGAGACAGGCGATGAGATCATTGAACACCTGACAGGTTCAAACATGGTGTTTGTAACTGCAGGTATGGGTGGTGGTACAGGTACGGGTGCAGCTCCGGTGATTGCTAAAATTGCTCGTGAACAAGGCATTCTTACTGTTGGCGTTGTAACAAAGCCTTTCCACTTTGAAGGTAAGCACCGCATGAAACTTGCAGATCATGGCCTTGCTGAACTTCAGAAATATGTTGATACTCTAATAGTTATCCCTAACCAAAACCTGTTCCGCCTTGCTACTGAAGCAACTACTTTTGCGCAAGCGTTCAAAATGGCTGATGACGTTCTTCACGCAGGCGTACGCGGCGTAACTGACCTTATGGTTATGCCAGGTCTTATCAACCTTGACTTTGCCGATATTCGCACAGTGATGTCAGAAATGGGTAAAGCAATGATGGGTACCGGCGAAGCAGAAGGCGACAACCGCGCAATTGAAGCTGCGGAAGCCGCGATCTCTAACCCGCTACTAGATGATATTTCAATGAAAGGCGCACGCGGCGTTCTTATCAATATCACAGGCGGCCCTGACATGACTCTATTTGAAGTTGATGAAGCAGCAAACCGTATCCGCGAGGAAGTTGACGGTGACGCAAATATCATCTTCGGTTCTACTTTCAACGATGACCTTCAGGGTAAAATGCGTGTGTCGGTAGTTGCAACAGGTATTGATAGCGCTCTTGCAGCAGCGGCAGGTGGCAACAATTCTTTTGACTATCGCCCAAACACAAGCTTTACACCGGCGAAAGATAATAAGGCGAACGCACGCTTTATTCCGCCAAAACCGGCAGAGGCAGCGCCTGAACCTGAGTCATCTCTAAACAATGCGGCGGCGGCTTCCGTGGGAAACGCAAAAGCGGCGGATACTAACGTTACTTCTTTCCCAGCGGAAAAAGTTGTTACTGCCCGCCAGCAATTCGGTGCCAAAAAACCAACCCAGTCTAATAAGAAAGGTGGTTTTTTTGAACGCGCAGCCCGTAGCTTCGGTTTAATGGATGATGAAGAGAAGCGTTCTGCACCACAACAGCAGCGCCCGCAAGGACCTCGCCCTGACCGCGTGAAACTGGATTCTGATGAAGATTATTACGAGATTCCGGCTTACATGCGCCGCAAAGGCAATGGTGAGTAAAAACACTACTATGTTGGCAGCCTGCTTGCAAATTCTGCATCTACCGCAACCTAGCGTGTTTTAGTGCCGTAATAATAAAAAACCCCGCCAATGTGCGGGGTTTTTTATTTCTAGCGGCCAAGGCCAAAACTTATAGCGCCGGTTTTTTTCTCAGGCGTTTTTCTTTCCGGTTCTTTATGGAAATCACGGAAATATTCATCAGCCATTCCGCCTTTTTCAACTAACACAACTATGCGCCCTTGCTGAAAACGCTCATGGCCGATAAATGCATCGGGGAATTTATTTGTGATGGTCTCTGCAAGCGCTGCGGTGCGCCTTTCCCATTCGGAATAAGTTTCATCAACTTTAAAACCGTTCTTGCTAACCTGTTTGCGTCGGACTTTTATATTATAGCCGTAATCTTTAAGCTGAACCTTAGGCCATACATCACACTTGCCTTTTAAAGGCTCTGCGGCTTGTGCCTGCTCAAGTATTTCCCTTCTTCTGTCTATCTCTTCTATCAGCGTGGTTGCACGCTCTTTCATCCTGCTTACGCCAAGCTGCTTATCAAGATATTCTGCGCGCCTTGCCGGATCCATTGTAAGGACTTTGATTGTTTCTTCCTGCGCAGCTCTAACACCCGTGAAACCTTCAACTTCCGCTTTCATGAATTTTGCATCCATGTAGCCGGTGGTTATCTTTTGCATTCTTGGGTCAAGATATACCGCTTTTATTCCTTTGCCGCCGGTATATTGTTCATAGGCAGCAAGAATATCGGGGTTAAGTGCTTTTATAGATGGCATAGCAGTGCGCAGTTCACGCGTGACCGTAGCCAATTCTGCCAGCCCCATATTAGGATGTTCTTTTAATAATTTTGCTGTGTCCTTTATCAGTTTACGGTAATTGGCAACGCTTCCTTTGCCTGCCATTTCACCTATAAGCTCATCCATTGCATGCAGGGAATTAAGCATGCAGTGCTTATCCAGCGCAGATATGTCATGTAAAACATCAATTGCTTTTGCCGCGCGCTCAGTACCAAAGTTACTTAATGAATAACCGGCTGCCCACTTTGAAAGATTACCTAAAAAATCACGCCTACTTTGCATAATAGGACAGTAGGTTAATTTATATTAATAATCAAGAAAAATAAGATGCTAATTAATAAAAGAAAAGGGCGTCACTGGATAAGGTGACGCCCCCACTTCTTCAACTAGTAGTATTCACTAACTAACTAACTAACTAACCGGGTTATTTTGAGAAGACCTGATCAAAGATCCCGCCATCCTCAAAATGCTTCTTCTTCACTGCTTTCCAGCCGCCGAAATCACGGATTGTAAGCAGTTCAGTTTTCGGGAATTGTTTTTCATACTTAGCCGCTACGTTCTTATCTGTCGGGCGGTAGTAGTTTTTAGCAATAATCTCCTGAGCTTCAGGTGAATACAGGTAGCTTAAATACTCACGCGCTGCTTCAAGGTTGCCTTTTTTGTTTGCGTTCTTGTCAACAACTGCAACTGAAGGTTCTGCAAGTATGCTAAGGGAAGGTACGATTATATCGAACTTATCTTTGCCCAGTTCGTTAACTGCAAGGAATGCCTCGTTTTCCCAAGAGATGAAAACGTCACCGATGCCGCGCTGAACGAAAGTAGTGGTTGAACCGCGCGCGCCCGTATCAAGAACAGGTACGTTCTTATATATAGACTTCACGAATTCTTTTGCTTTAGCTTCATCATTGTTGTTGTGCTTAAGAGCATAGCCCCATGCCGCAAGATAGTTCCACTGTGCACCACCTGATGTTTTTGGGTTAGGGGTGATAACTGACACGCCAGGCTTTGCAAGGTCGTTCCAGTCTTTTATCTTCTTAGGGTTGCCTTTACGAACAAGGAACACGATGGTTGATGTGTAAGGCGAGCTGTTGTTAGCAAGACGGCCTTCCCAGTTAGAAGGGAAAAGTTTTGCTTTTTCGGATATTGCGTCAACGTCACCTGCAAGGGCAAGAGTAACAACGTCTGCCTGAAGTCCGTCAATTACAGCACGTGCCTGTTTGCCTGAACCGCCGTGGCTTTGCGATATTTTAATGTCGTTGCCTGTTTTCTTTTTCCAGTGCTGGGCAAAAAGCTTGTTGTAGTCAACGTAAAGCTCACGCGTAGGATCGTAAGATACGTTAAGCAGTTCCTGCTCGGCAGCAACGGCAGGGCCTGCGCTTGTGAACAGAAGCACAGCGCTCACTGTTGTGTAAATTAGTTTTTTAAAGTTCATTTTAGTCTCCTTGTTTTAGATATTTATAATTTTAGAATTTATATTGTACACGTGAAAATAATGCGTTCTCATCTGCTCTGTCAGAACCGCCTACAGCACCGCCTTCAAAAGTAGTGTGGTTCAGGTCCAGCAGGAACTTGGCATTCTGGTTCAAATACCAGTTAAGACCAATACCAAAGCTTTGTTGAGATGATGCGCTTGTTGCGATGGATGCGAATAGCGGGAAAGTATCTTTATCAAGGTTAGTTTCACCGTAACGTGCAACCAGCTCGAACGCACCCCAGCCGTCACCGGCAATGCTGAAATCTTCAGAAGGCTTCACAGCGCCTTTGAAGTTCACATCTTCACCTGTAAGAACGTAAGATGCAGCTACGTTCCATGCATCATGCTCAAGGTTATTGTGGTTAACGCCGCTTGTAACTTCTTCAGAAGTATATGCGTATTCACCGATAAGCCCTATATTACCGCTGAACCAGTAAGCTTGCGGGTATAGACGCCATTTATTACCGTCGGCAAATGTAGTGGCGCTGTAAGAGAAGAAGTTGTTCTGGCCGAAGGTTTTATACTGCGGCAGGATGCGGTTGGCAGTAGAACCGTCACGGCGGCCAACTGAACCGGCAACACCAACGCCAAGGCCTTGCAGGTCAACAAGTTCAGATTCTGCAAAAGGATGGGCAAATATACGGCCAACAAAGTCTTTCTCGTCATCAGCATCAGTATTTGTATTGCCAAGGTCTTCGTTACCGTTCATTACAGCGAATTGATATTCAAGCTGGCCGGGAATAAGTTCACCGTAAATTTGCGCGCCAAGGTCACGGCTAGGTGCAAGGTTGTTTGCATCACCGCGTTCAATAAAGAATGTATCAGCAGCTGATTGTAAACGCTCAAGGCCAACAGGCGGTTTGAATTTACCAATACGGAATTGTAGCTCATCAATGAATTTATAATCTACGTGCGCATCAAAGATACGTGTAGTATCACCTGCAAAGTCAGGGGTAAGGCGGAAAGATGCATCACCGTATTTACCTGCAATCGTAGGGCGCAGGCGGCGTGCCGTGAATTCGCTCTTCAGGTTCTTATCTTCGTCGGAAATATATGAACGAAGGTCAGCCTGAATAAGTCCGCTGATGCTCAGCTGACCTTTTTTATCAGGCGAAGTAACAACAAGGCCTTTGCTGCCAAGTTCAACAGTAGGGGCTTTCGCCGCTGCTGCATCTGCTTTTTCCTGAGTTACTTCATTCTGGCGTTTAAGAAGCTGTATCTCTTGTTCCAGCCTGTCAATTCGTTCTGCAGTAGATTCTGCGTTTGCAGAACCTGCCGTTGCTGCAAGTAGTACCGTAGCGGTAGTAAGTAGTTTGTGTTTCATTGTTATCCCTAGCTTTGTTTAGTGAGTGTGAAGTGTTGAATTAGATAAACTACCTAATGTCTATAGGAAAGATAGACTATATACCCTACTAAGTCAATAGGAATAGTATAAATTGTTCGCTATATAATACAGTATGTTGCAAAATGAGTTTCGGTTAATAATAATTAATTTATATTGAGTTTTCCTGTCTGAGGCCTTATAAAAACGGCATGGAAGGCAGTGTATTCAAAGAAATAGTGCTACATAGCGGTCGTGGACCATCGGAGCTTTTTTTCCAAACCGGTGTTAGCAGGCCTACTATCTACAACTATATAAACGCAAGTCCTGAAGCCTTAATGCGTATACCGGTTGAAAGATGGATGCAGTTTGGGGTGATTAAAAATATAACTGCGGCAGATGGATCTGCGTTAAATCCTGAAGGAATGCTGAATGATGTTAATTTATCAATGCTGCTTGCCGCAAATGCAGATATCAAAAGAGACAGGGCGCAAACACTTCTGGCAAGGAATATAGGTAGCTGGGAATTAGGTTTTTTATTAAGAGTAGCCGCGCAGCAGGATTTAACGGTAACTTTTTCAGGCCGTGCAATAGCATGCCAGAATTTTATGAATGAAGTTCGCGGCTATTATGATGTTGCAGAATTCAATTATTATAGCGTAGTGATTCGCAGGGCCGAAATAGTAAAAAACGGTTTGCTGGATTTGACTTTGCAACGTGCAATAGAAGTAATTTATGGTAAAGGTGAAAAGCCTGCCAATGTTGAAGCAATTCACCCAAATAGCCATATTCTGCGCCGCAATTTAAGAGTTATAAGCGCGGCAAAACTGGTTGAGCTTGGAATAATTACCGCAGCAAAAGACCCTAAAGGCGATGAATGCACTATTGAGCAAATACCTAATAATAAGACTCTGGAAGAGCTGCTGGACAGTGGTTATTATTTAACTTTTCATGCGGTGCTGGATAAAAATGCGTTTTATAAAAAACATGATGCCTGCAACGTTATAAGAACGCTTATAGCGGAGGATATTGGACTAGATCCTGTAAAATTAAAAATTGCAGATGATAAAGATATTTCTTACAGGCAATTAAAAGGGCTGCTGCAAACCCATAATATTGAACCGGCAGTGCAAAAAGAGCTGGTTGCCTATCACCGCAGCCTGTTCAAGCTTGATGAAGCCGCAACCTGCAGAACTTTTGTGGCAAGATTAATTAAATATCACGGTGTTTCTATCAACACTGCTTTCGGCTCGCATGTGTATCATCAGTTAAGTGATCTGAAATTATGCCAGATAAAGCAGGGTGCGCTGGTAGAGTTATTAGAGGTAATTCGCCCGTCTAAAAAAGATGTAGCACGTGCA
>CAYVII010000040.1:261-10720 GCA_964451475.1 uncultured Rickettsiales bacterium | reverse complement strand
CACCGCTGTCTTTTTTTAGGGCTTCACTGGTAAAAAATATCTGGATAAGATTTTTAGAAATATCACCAACTGCCAGTTTTGCAAATTCCTCACGCTCAATGCGTAAGCCCTCTTCCAGATGCGCTTTCTTATAAGTGCGCTCAACAACTTCAAGCGCCTTTACAGGGGCAGGGTAATTGCCTTTTGTGTTCTTAAGTACTTCCTGTTTTGTCTTTTTATAAACAAGTGCACGCAGCGGCGCGAATTTATCATACATATTCTCATATGATTTTTTCTTGTACTTGCCGCTTAAAATAGAAGCTACAAAAGCAGGGAACTCATCTTTTAAATATCCTTCAGGGATGCAACTATCTGCAAGGCCTATCTTCTCTGCCTTTTTACCGTCAACGGCTTTGCCGGATGTAATCAGCGTTAGACCCTGCACAATGCCCACAATTTTTGGCATACGCTGAGTACCGCCAAAACCGGGGAAAATGCCTAAATTTACTTCAGGCAAGGCTATCTGGCATTTTTTGCTATCGGTGGTTACACGGTAAGTACAGCAAAGCGCAAGCTCTGTACCGCCGCCCATACATGCACCGTTGATAAGCGCTAAGGTAGGGTAAGGCAATTTTTCAATTTTCGTGAGCACTTCCTGGCCAAGCTTCACTTTCTCAAGCGCATCTTTCTCAACCGTCAGGTCGCGTATTTCCTCAATGTCGGCACCGGCAATGAATATACCGTTCTTTGCAGAGTCAATTATAAGAAGCTTGATGTCTTTTTCCTGCGCCAGCTTATCCAGAATAGAATTTAACTCCAGCAAAACAGGGCCTGAAAGCTTGTTTATCTTTTCACCCTCAAGGTCAAAAGTTAGCGTTGCAACACCATTAGATTCTTTTTTAAATTTTAATGCAGACATTTTTATTCCCTAGTTAACTTCAACAAGTACCGCGCCGCCCTGGCCGCCACCAATGCAAAGGGTTGCAAGGCCTGTATTTTTCCCGCGCCTGCGCAGTTCTTTAAGCAGCGTGATTATCAAACGCGTCCCCGTCATTCCAACAGGGTGACCAAGGGCAATAGCGCCGCCATTCACATTAAGTATGTCACGGTTGATAGTGCCAATCCCTTCCTGAACAAAACCACGCTCACAAGCAATAACCTGTGCCGCGAATGCTTCATTCATTTCAATCAGGTCAATGTCAGAGAGTTTTGCACCCGATTTTTCGAACAAGCGTTTTGTAGCATAAACAGGTCCCATGCCCATGCGGTGAGGGTCTAAGCCTGCATATGCATATTCTTTAAGGTAACCAAGCGGTTTTAGGCCAAGTTCCTTTGCGCGCTCTTCGCTCATTAAAATCACAGCGGCTGCGCCGTCTGTAATTTGTGAGCTGTTACCCGCTGTTACAGTGCCGTGTTTTTTATCAAAAACAGGGCGTGGTTTTGCCAGCGCCTCAACGGTTTGGCCTTTGCGTATGCCTTCATCTTCGGACATTACAATGCCTTTATCAGGGTTCGCAACTATCGGTGCAATTTCTTCTGCCAGTTTTGCTTGTGCAGCTTCAGCAAGGTTATGGCTGCGCATTGCAAATTCATCCTGTTCTTTACGGGAAATATTATATTCTTTCGCCAGTACCTCAGCCGTGCCGCCCATTCCCATTCCGGCAATTATATCATGCAGGCCAAGCTCAAGTCCAATTACCGGTTTAACAAAACCGGGGCGGAATGTTGATATTACTTTCAGCTTATCACCGATAGTTTTTGCGCCTCCAAGCTGGGTAAAAAAGGCCTTGCCTTTTTTGTTGAAAATAAACGGTATATTACTCATGCTTTCAGTGCCGCCGGCAATATAAACACTACCTTCGCCAACATTAATTCGCACGGCTGCAGTAGTAATAGACTCCATGCCCGATGCACAGTTGCGGTGAACCGTAACTGCGGGAACATGCTTGCCGATGCCGGCCTTCATACCCGCAACACGGGCAATATTCATAGCATGTGCAGGGCCACCTACGTTACCGATTATAACTTCATTTATCAGCCTTGTATCAAAGTCATTGCGTGCCAGAAGTTCTCTTATTGCATGTGCGGCAAGGTTATCTGCCTCAATATTCGCTAGTTTTCCGCCAAATTTGCCCATTGGTGTGCGGATGCCGTCTATAATTGCTATTCTTTTTGCCATAACTTCCTCTGATTTCTATGAAAATTGTCACAGGTTAGGGTTAATAAATACTTAATGGGAAAAGCTGTATAAGGCCTAGTAAAAAGCCAGCAATAAAACCCCCGCCAATATTCTATAATAAGCAAAAGGTTTGAAGCCATGATTGCTTACAAAACCTATTAGCGCATTCACAACAATAAGGGCGGTAACAAATGAAACTGCCCCTCCGATTAATATAAGATGGATAGCGTCATCATCAATACTGCCCCATGTTTTATAAAGGTTTAGTACAGTGGCGCCGATTATGGTTGGAATAGCTAAAAAGAAGCTGAACTCGGCCGCTGTCTTGCGGTCCAGCCCGAAAAGCAGGCTACCCATAATGGTTGCGCCGCTGCGTGATGTACCGGGGATCATCGAAAGGCACTGTACTATACCGATTTTCATGGCGGTTTTACGGTCTATTTTTTCAACTTCATTGATAAGGTTCTTTTTGCCCATGTAATTTTCAATGATGATTATGGCAATACCGCCAATAATAAAGCTTATGGCAATGCTGGTAATATTAAAGAAATGTTCGGTTATCCAGTCATTGAATAACAGCGCTACAATAACCGCAGGCAGCATGGCAATAAGGATGGCATATACAAAATTGCGTGAGCCTTTTTTATTAAGCGTAA
This sequence comes from uncultured Rickettsiales bacterium, assembly GCA_964451475.1. GTDB lineage: Bacteria > Pseudomonadota > Alphaproteobacteria > Rickettsiales > 21-14-0-20-44-7 > CAYVII01. The sequence goes on along the minus strand of CAYVII010000040.1, from coordinate 7,906 downwards.
GTGCCACTTTTGAAAGGCGTTTGAAATATAAAACGCAAACGGCAAGTATAGCGCCAACCTGAATGGCAAATTCAAAAACATTGCCCTGAACGCCATCAAACCCAAGTAATTCACGCGTTATAAGAAGGTGACCTGTGCTAGATACTGGTAGAAATTCAGTTAATCCTTCAACAATGCCAAGGATAATAGCATGAAAAATTTGTGTAACGTCCATAAATCAACTATCGGGCTGGCCTTGCAAAAAGTCAAAACACAATTCCGTTTAAGCGTTAAATACCGCGCTTTTGCTGCCCGATAATCTATAAAAGATACATGCCAATAATAAGTTGAATCTAAGCGGTTGTTAATTTAAATTAACCTGCATGAATTATGACCCAAAACAAGCGCAGCATTGCGCATGGGTAATGGAAGGAACAATCAAATGTTTCTCTACTCTTGGCCGTGAAGCAATGAGGGCATTGCAAGATATCGCAGATTTATCTGAGAGAAGGTTTTTTGTAAGTCACGCGCTGTTATATTCAACTTCAGGCGTAATAATTGATAGCTGCGTTTTACCCGAGCACAGAAGAACTTTGCCAAACGAGGTTTTGACCCATTCATCAATAAGAACCAGAATAGCGCAAGATGCCGAGTTTGACCGCTATATTTTACAAACGTCAGATAATACAAGAGCAGGCGGAATGTTATATCAGGTAAGCATCACCCATTCCGGTAAAGTTCCTACGCTGAATGTATATTTGAATGCTACCGATGCGCCAATAACAAACCCGCTACCAAAACATGCAAGGCATATTGCCAAAGCAACAGGCAAAGCCGTAGATAGATTGAAGTTATTACCTTATGCACCCGACTGCAGCTACTGGGATTTAGTTAAGGCAACTTACCCAACATTCAGACAGGCAGGCCAATATGCGCAGGAGATTTTTTCTGCCGGGCACGGCCGCAACAGGTAAGTTTAAGCTGTCATCTCCAGCATTCTATCAAGGCTGCGCTTGGCTTTGATGCGTAAATCTTCAGCTAATGTAATCTCAGGGAAGCCGTTCTTCATGCAAAGGTAAAGCTTTTCCAACGTGTTCAGCTTCATGTAAGGGCAGGCATTACAAAATGCGCACGCGCCCTCAGTTCCCGGTACATCATGGAATATCTTGTTAGGGGAGGCTTTCTTCATCTGGTGCAAAATTCCCGGTTCGGTCAGAACTATGAACTCATTACCATCATTTTGCTTAGTGTAATTAAGTAGTGCCGAAGTTGAGCCAACAAATTCAGCATGGCGCAGAATTTCAGGCGGGCACTCGGGGTGTGCAATAACTTTAGCATTAGGCTGGCGGGTTTTAAGCTTGACCAGCTCACGCTCACTGAATTGCTCATGCACCTGGCAGGTGCCATCCCAAAGCAGCATTTCACGGCCTGTTTTATGGCTCAGCCATGTACCCAGATATTTATCGGGCGCAAATAATATTTTCTGGTCTTTAGGAAGTTTATTAATAATCTTTTCTGCGCTGGATGATGTCACGATAATATCGGAAAGGGCCTTAACATCAGCCGAGCAGTTGATATATGTAAGGGAGATATGGTCAGGATGCGCCTCACGGAATTTTTTAAAATCCGCCGGAGGGCATGAGTCTTCAAGGCTACAGCCAGCTTTAAGGTCAGGCAGCAGGACTTTCTTTTGCGGGGAAAGGATCTTGGCAACTTCCGCCATGAATTTTACGCCGCAAAAGACAATAACCTCAGCGTCTGTTTCAGCTGCTTTACGTGAAAGCTCAAGGCTGTCACCCACAAAATCCGCAATATCCTGTAACTCATCTTCCTGATAATAATGGGCAAGGATCACCGCATTCATTTCCTTCTTAAGGCGCAGGATTTCCTTCTCAAGGTCAAGGGTAGCTGGTATTTCTTTTTCGGTTAACATGCGGGTTATATAATTATACGTGCCTTATATATCAAGGAACTTATCTTTGAAGCGGAGCGCCGTCACGCTGCCAGAGCTTGAAAGAATTTTGGTTTTTGGCTGTTGTAAGGGCGGCGCTGGCGCATGTTAGCTCGGTTTCATAATCAAGTTCTGAACGGTCTATTACTTTTTCCTGTGGCTCGGTTCTGTCATTAAATGTTGTAATAAGTGATATGCTGCTGTCCTTATTTTCGTAAACAACGGTGCAGCTTACCATATAACCATCACCCGTAACCTTGTTTATTCCAATAAGCTTGCCTGTTCTATCAAAATGATAATGGGTTTCTACTTTTTCTATCTCAACTGGGTAAATACCGCCGCTTGCTATTAGTTTATTCGGAATATCATCATAAACTTCAGTTACAACCGCGACCGAGGCAAGACCGGTTTTTTGAATAAGGACTTTATACTCTGAGCCCCATACGGTTACGCTAGCTGAATGAATATCTGTCATATGTTTACTAAAATTAACCATAGGGTTATGGCAGCATCTAATCAAGAAAAATATTAAAAACAGGGCAAAAGGCTAATTGTTCCTTGTTTTTTTATATTTGGTGGCTATCAATTACCGCATATGAAAACAAGACTCCGCTTCGCTCCTTCCCCCACCGGCTATATTCACGCCGGTAACGTCCGTACCGCACTGGTTAACTTCCTGTTTGCTAAGAAAACAGGCGGTGAATTCATGCTTCGTATTGATGATACTGACACTGAGCGCAGCAAAGATGAATATATTGAGGCGATCAAGAAAGACCTTGCATGGCTTGGCATTACATATGACCGCACATTCAAGCAATCAGAGCGTTTTGCACGTTACGAAGAAGTGAAACAAAAGCTTATTGCCGACGGCAAACTTTACCCTTGCTACGAAACGCAGGAAGAGCTGGATACCAAGCGCAAATTCCAGATGAAGCGCGGCGCTCCGCCAATTTATGACCGTGGCGCGCTAAAACTTACGGCAGAAGAAAAGGCCGCTTTTGAAGCGCAAGGCCGCAAACCGCATTACCGCTTCCAGCTGACTCCAACCGATATCGTGTGGAATGATATGGTAAGGGGCGAAACTAAATTCAACGGCGCAAATCTTTCTGACCCAATACTTTTCCGCGAGGATGGCAGCCTTATTTACATGCTTTGCAGCGTGGTAGATGACGGTGATTACGAAGTTACGCACATTGTACGCGGTGAAGACCACGTTACAAACACTGCAATCCAAATTCAAATAGCGCAGGCGCTTGGTTACAAACTGCCTGAATTTGCGCATATCGCGCTGCTTAAAGCAAAAGACGGTGAGCTTTCAAAACGCGTGGGCGGCTTTGATATTGGCGCACTTCGTGAAAAAGGCATTGAGCCGCAGGCGATACTTAGCTTATTGGCAAAAATGGGTACGTCAGATGCAATTGATGCAAAATCAATGGAAGAGCTGATCGCTGAATTTGACTTTGATAAATTTGGCCGTGCCATTGCAATTTATAACCCTGAAGATTTAGACCGCCTGAACCATAAAGTTGTGGCGCAGCTTCCATATTCTGCCGTGAAAGAAAGGGTAGGAGTGTCAGAAGAATTCTGGAACGCGGTACGCGGGAATATCAAAACCGTAGCAGAAGCAAATGAATGGTTTGAGATATGCTCAGACAATTTAAAGCCAGTAGTGCAGGATGCTGCCTTCCTTCAGGAAGCTGCAAAATACCTGCCCGATAACCTTGATTTCAGCGCATGGATGGATGCGGTTAAGAACGCGACCGGCAAAAAAGGCAAAGAGCTTTTCATGCCTATACGCCTTGCCCTTACAGCGCGCGAGCATGGGCCTGAACTAAAGGCAATATTGCCGCTTATTGGCCGCGACCGTGTTTTAAAAAGGCTTGCAGCATAAAAATAAAAAAAGCCCGCCGGATTTATCAGGCGGGCTTTTTAGTTCTTAAAAGTTACTCTTTGATCTGGGTGATTTTAGTACCTTCAAGATTGATACCTGCCATCAGGCCTTTCTGGCCAAAAACGAATGCGTAAGCATCTTTTTGAAGGGTAGTGGTTGAGAAGTTCTTAGCTACACCTTCATCAACAATTGCCACTGTAGGGCCAGCGCCAATTTCCCAGCCTTTGCTGTCACGGATATATTTAACCGCTTTGTCGTTCATCAGGAACACAACATAACCATATGTTTGCGCGCCTGCCTGCAGGCCAACTGAAGCGCCGATTGAGTTATAGTAAGTGTTGTTCTTGCCCATTTCTACCAGCACACCTTCACCGTAAGAACCGCCAAATACAAGGCCGGCTTTTACAATATTAGGGAAAATGATGGCTGCTTTTGCCTGTTTGGAAAGCTCTGCCGCAGTAGGATTGCTTGAAATAAGTTTTTGCAATGCCTGGTTTGCGTCAGTATCAAGCTCTGTCTTTGTAGTGGCAGCATTCGCGCCCGTTGCAATAAAAGCAATGGCAAGCGCCGCAAATAGTGTTTTAATTTTAAACATAAATTCTCCTGTTTGTTAGCAGTCAGAATTTTGCCTGCCGCGGTATAAAAAAACTATTTGTAATCTGGGTTGCAATATCAGGTTTACATAAATACGGTTATGCCCATGTGCATATGGTCTTTAGAATCTCTGCCGTAAATACGTTCAACAAAAGTGCTGTTAAAAGAATGTTTTTTCTCCGTGCTTGTAAGCATCACGGCGTTTGAACCCATATGATAACCGTACACTTCCACTGCTGAATCTTTTAGCCTTATAAAAATAGACCCAAATACATTCCTGCCAAGCTCAGGTCCCAGCCCCATACATTCTTCGGAACTTGCCTGATAATATGCGTCAACTTTCCTGTTACATGTCCTGACACTTAAATAGTCATCCTGTGTTAGCCTGTCATAAAAGAATGCCATCATTCCCTGTGCCGCTGCAGTAAATTGTGAAGGCATTCTCCTTTGCCCGCTTTCAGGTTTATACTTCATGTCCATAAAGCGGAAATATTCATTGCAGAATTCTTCTGCTAGCGCGCGTAGGTCTTCCATGTCCACCTGAGGGTATTTCTCAGGCAATTCATTGAATTTCAGCCAAAACTTTGTTTTCGCCTGCTGGTTCAGTAATTCTTCTAAACAAGTCATATAGTTAACATAAATTAATATAACTGTCTGCCGATTGCAAGCTATTTACGGCTCTAAGATTGACTTTGGTCAAGGTTTTGTCTATAAGGCCGCCTTATTGGAGAACCTTATGAAACCCGCTTTACAAGCAGATGAAAATAAGGGCGCCGACCAGCAAACTGCGAACCGCAATGTGGTCATTGCCGCCTTTTATAAATTTTACCCTTTCCCTACCTGCGGAAAGATGCAGCTTAAAATAAAACAATTCATGATTGATAACGGGGTGAAAGGCACTGTCCTTGTTTCGCCTGAAGGTATCAACGGCACAATTTCCGGCAGCCGCGAAGGTATTGATGCAAGTCTTGCATTCCTGCGTGCCATACCGGGTTTTGATGATATGGAGCACAAGGAAAGCTTCTTTGACCGCCACCCGTTTGAACGCACTAAAGTGAAGCACAAGAAAGAACTTATCAGCCTTGGCGCAAATACAGACCCTACAAAACATGTAGGCACTTATGTTGAGGCAAAAGACTGGAACGCGCTTATAGCAAAGGGTATGCCGGTTATTGATACGCGCAATTCATATGAATATCACATAGGCACTTTTGAGGGGGCAACTAACCCCAACACCAACCGCTTCCGCGAAATGGCCGAATGGACAAAAGAAAACTTCAACCCTAAGGAACACAAGGAAATAGCCATGTTCTGCACGGGCGGTATAAGGTGTGAAAAATACAGCGCCCATATGCTGGACTTAGGTTTTGAGAAAGTTTACCATCTTAAAGGCGGCATTTTGAAATATCTGGAAGAAGTTCCGGCGCAGGAAAGTACATGGAACGGCGAATGTTATGTTTTTGATGAACGCGTAGCAGTAGGCCACGGCCTAGAACCCACCACCCAGACCAACCAGTGCCCTGCCTGCGGCCACCCTTTAATGACCAGAGACCGCATAAAACCTGAATATATTCACGGTAAGCAGTGCCCGTTCTGCGCTCCAAAAGCCTAGATTAGTCTAGTAGTTAAGTAGATTAATAAATTTTAAATTCCTGTTGACGAGGTTAACAACCGTTGTTACTTGTAACAAAACTTTAACATTTCTTCAGGAGGAAAATTTATGCCTAATGCACAACCAAAAGAGCCGGATCACGGTACAAAACAAGTTACTGTTACCATAACAACTGGCGATAAATCAGTTAATGTGCAGGCAATCGAGACTGCTGACGGAAAGCTTCATTTATTCGGTCCGGGCAAAGAAGGGCTTTTTGAAAATAAAATGAGGGTTCTTGACCCGTCTGCAAAAACCAACTCTGCAGGTTTTTCTAAACTGACTTTAATTCTTGGCGGTGAAGGTAAACTTTACCATATGGGTATCCCAATTAGTGACTGGGCGCAGCAAAGCAGCTACATGCACCTGTCAGCATCAATGATGAACTCGGCGCTTAACAATGAAAACTCTAAAGAAGGTTATCGCTACGGTGCTGCAACTGTAACTGAAACAAACACATTCAAAGATAAAATAGCAAAAGCTGCTATTCTTGATGCGGAAACGAGGCAGGATCTTATAAATTACTTCGACGCGCTTCCAAAAGGCGCAAGAAGAATCCATGCAATGGATGCCCTTAAAGCTGCAACAAGCCTTATGAACGGCCTTGACCAGCTAAAAATAGGCGGTGCTGCAACTGCTGCAGAAAAGGAAGCGGCGGTAATAAGAACAGTTGCAATCATGCCAACGCTTATTGGTCTTACTAACCAGTATGTTCACGGCAAAGATGCAAAAGATTTCGTATTCCCTGAAGCTGGTAAAGATTTTGACTATTCAACTGAAGTAACAAGGATGCTTGGTCTTGACCATACGGATCAGCGTATTGTTAATGCGATGGATAAATTCCTTCTTCTTCACGCTGACCATGAAATGAACGCTTCGGCTGGTGTTGCAAAAGCTACCGATGCAACTGAAGTATTTGGCTGGGAAATAGTAGGTAACGCAATTGGCGCGCTTCGCGGTAAACGCCACGGTTCTGCAAATACTGAAGTTCTTCGTAACCTTGAGCGCATTCTTGCATTTGCTCCTGCTGAACTTCAGCAAATCAAAGATCCTAACGTTATATTTGAATATAATCAGGAAGCAGTTAATCAAAAACTTGCTGTGCTAAGAGAAGGCGGCGCTGTAAACGCAGACCTGATTAAGGAAAGAGTAGCTGCTTACCTTGACATGGTAAATGAATATAACGCAGATAAACCTACGGATAAGAAATTTAAAACCCCTGGTCTTGGCCATGGCGTTTATACAACTGATGATCCTCGTGCTGCTGAACTTCTTATCAACTACGCGGAACTGACAAGCTTTATTAAAGGTGATGAGCTGTTTGATGTAGCTACTGAACTTCGTGCACAAGCGGCTGTAAGACCGGAATTCAAGAAAGGCGACAGGCTGATCAGGCCAAACGTTGATTTCTTCTCTGGTACAGGTTTCAGGCTTCTTGAAATTGACGAAGAGATGTTCACACCAATCTTTGCTCTGGGCCGTACAGTTGGATGGATGAGCCAGGTGGTTGAATATTCACGTCCGCTGGAACGCAAAGACCAGACCTATGTTGGCGGTGTAAACCTGAGCCTTGCACAGG
>CAYVII010000040.1:0-251 GCA_964451475.1 uncultured Rickettsiales bacterium | reverse complement strand
AATGCTGAAGCAGCTGAGGCATCAATATCTCCTGAGGAGCTTCTGACAAGGCTTGGCATTGAAGTTCCTGACGAAGGTATCACTGGCATTAAATTTGCCGTGATTGCCCAAAAACGTCAGGATCAGCTGTCACTGGCTTCATAACATGCAGGTAATAGCAAAATCATTTGCTTCAAGAATAATCGCAGAACGCCCCCTGACACTTTTTCTGGTTCAGGGGACGGTTCTGGGTGCCAAAGCATGGTATTTCA
>CAYVII010000039.1:0-10748 GCA_964451475.1 uncultured Rickettsiales bacterium | reverse complement strand
TTTTGCAATCGGTGATAATTCAAGGCTGGTCGCACTTAGCCGTTTTGACGGCAAAGTTAAATGGGAAGCCACCCTGCCCCCTAAATCTGATAAAAAAGATACTGAGAAATGGGCGGGCCCCGCGGTTGCGGGTAACCGCATAGTTGCCGTTTCTTCAAGCGGGCGCATGGCGGTTTATGATATTGACAGCGGCAGCCTTACTGGCCTGAAAGAGGCTCCGGAAGGTGTTTTCAGCTTGCCTGTTGTGAACAATAACAAGTTATATTTACTTACAAAAGACGCAAGCCTTGCGATTTTTTAACATTTAAGCTAAAACCCTGCGCATGAAAACCTTTGCCATAATAGGCCGACCCAATGTGGGCAAGTCAACTTTGTTCAACCGCCTAAGCGGTGGCAAGCGCGGATCCCAGCAAGCAATTGTTGATAATACTCCCGGTGTAACGCGTGACCGCAAAATAATCAAAGTTGATCTGGCAGGTACAAAATTCAACCTTGTTGATACTGCCGGTCTTGAAAAGGCCGAAAATAACAGCCTGCAGGCATTGATGATGCAGCAAACAGAAACAGCGGTTGATATGGCCGATGTTATTATGCTTGTGGTTGACGGGGTTGCCGGTTTAACACCGCAAGATACATATTTTGCAAAATGGGCGCGCGGCAAAGGCAAGCCTGTTATTCTTTTAGTGAATAAGTGCGAAACAAAGAATTCAAGCATTCAGGAATTTTTCCGCCTTGGTTTTGGTGAGCCTATCGCTATTTCTGCCGAGCATAAACAAGGCTGGGTTGAACTTATTGAAGCTATCAACGCACACTTGCAAGACGATAAAAAACAGGCTGAGGCTGAAGAGCCTAAAGATGCAATTCAAATTGCCATCCTTGGCCGCCCGAATGTTGGTAAGTCCACCATCATCAATAAAATACTGGGTGAGAACCGTGTTATAGTAAGCGATGTTGCGGGCACCACGCGTGACAGCATATATGTTGACTGGCAATACCGCGGCAAGAATATCCGCCTTGTAGATACTGCGGGCTTACGCAAACGCGCATATATACATGAACAGCTGGAAAAATTTTCTGTGGGCGATACTATTGAGGCCGTGCGTTATGCAAGCGTTGTTGCGCTTGTAATGGATGCAACGCAGGCAATGGAACAGCAGGACCTTAAAATTGCCGACATGATAATAAATGAAGGCCGCGCCGTTATACTTGTTCTGAACAAGTGGGACTTAGTGAAGAAAAAGGCCGAAGTCCTGGACGAGCTGAACTATCTTATCAACAAGCAAATGGGGCGCATTACCGGCGTTAGCATTGTTACCGTTTCTGCAGCAAAAGATAAGAACCTTGATGCTATTTTGAATGCCGCGCTTAAAGCATACGAAGTATGGAACACTGAAATCCCGACCAGCAAGCTTAACCGCTGGCTTGAAGATATTATGCAGGAGCATTCCCCGCCTATTGTTAAAGGCCGCCGCCTGAAGATACGTTATATAACTCAAATAAAATCCCGCCCGCCTACCTTTAAGATGGATGTTAGCCTGCCCGATGAGATACCCGACAGCTATCTTACATACCTGACGCGCTCGCTCCGCGATAATTTCGGGCTGCAGGGCACTCCTGTACGCTTTGTTATGCCCAAGAAAGCAAACCCGTTTGCCAACAAGAAAAAAAGATAGTATTTTTATATTAGCGGCAGGAAATTAGAACAAATAACAAGGAGCAAATATGAGTAATTCAAAAACAACAGCAGCGTTACAGCAAGCGCTTACAGATTCATACGCAGCACTTATTGAAACGCACCGTTTCCACTGGAACTACGAAGGTGAAGATTTTTACGGCTGGCACAAACTGGCTGAGCAGATATATAACGAGCAGTTCACTGCGCTAGATGAAATAGCAGAACGCCTGCGCGCGCTTGATAAGAAAGTTGACATCTCTCCTGAGTCACTTGCAAAATCAAGCGGTATCAAATGCGGTAACGCCCCTAAAGACCTGCTTGCATCACAGAACAAACTTGTAGCTGTTTTCAAAAAGCTTGAAGATGTTGCAGATGATGAAAATGATACTGTTACGCAGGATCTTGCAAACGCACGCATGGCTGTTCATGAAAAGAATATCTGGCTTATTAAAACAAACATGAAGAACAAAAAATAATGGCCTCTAAGATCAAAGCAATAAAAAAGCCTACACAGTCAGAGGCTGAAAAAGCTGTACGTACCCTGCTTTTATGGGCGGGAGATGACCCTGACCGTGAAGGCCTGCTTGACACCCCAAAACGTGTGGTGAAAGCCTACACGGAATTCTTCAAAGGTTATGAAGAGGATGCAAAATCCATCCTTTCCCGTACTTTTGAAGAATCTGAGGGATATGATGAGATCATTACGCTTAAAGATGTCCCGTTCGAATCTCATTGTGAGCACCACATGGTTCCGTTCACAGGAAAGGTCCATATCGGTTACCTGCCAAATAAACGCGTGGTTGGCATTTCAAAGCTTGCGCGTATTGTTGATGTTTATGCAAAGCGCCTGCAAATCCAGGAAAAGCTTACTGCGCAGATAGCAACCACTATCAATGACGTACTTCAGCCTAAAGGCGTTGCGGTTATTGTTGAGGCTACCCACCAGTGCATGACAACGCGCGGCGTGCATAAAGACAATGTTGTTATGCAAACATCAAAAATGCTTGGCCGCTTCCGTTCGGATGAACGCACGCGCAGCGAGTTCATGACTTTGATAAAAGGATAAGCAGATGGAATATGCCGGATATTTTTTAATAGTACTCGGCCTTCTGTTTGTTATTACGGGCAGCGTGGGTATGCTGCGCTTTCCGGATTTTTTTACGCGCCTGCACCCTGCCGGTATTGCCGATTCGCTTGCCGTACCCATGTGCATAATAGGGCTGATGTTCCTTGACGGCTTTACAATATACTCGCTTAAGTTGTTTTTGCTGCTTATCATATTGTTCCTGACCTGCCCTACTGCCTGCCATGCAATTGCAAAAGCTGCATATAAACAAAAGCTTGATGATAATCAGGATAGCAGCCAGTAATATCCCCGCCGGAAATATTACAGTTTTGTTACAATAGGCTTGACAAGTAGCCTAAACCCCTGTATTTTAACCCACTGATATGTCCACACTAGCTAAAGTACTTTCTGAAGACGAAGACAAGCTGGAGTTTGCACAGGTAGAGGAATTTACTCCTGAATTTATAAACCAGCTTGGAAACGAGGCAGAGCTTGACAAGGTGCTATTTCGCATCCTGAAGCCGCACGCGCATGCTGCGCGCACCGAATACGAAAAAAGGAAGACCCAGCAAAAGACCCGTGAAGAATGGTTACAGGTCATTGTGAATAACCAGAATAATCTTAGAGTAACTCAAGACCGCATCCGCCAGCTTGCCAGCAAACAGGCAGAGCAAAACAGTAGCGGTTCAAACGGCTCGTTAAGCCGCTAGAATTACAACTAAAACTAGAGGTACTTGCTATAAGGCATATTTCTTGCTATAATTATTCGTATGAAAAAAACACAAGCTACTACAAATTTAATATCACTTGATAACGGCCTTAGCTCATATGTTTCGCAGGTGAAGAAATTCCCTGTTTTGTCTGCTCAGGACGAATATATGCTTGCAAAACGATATCAGGTACATGGTGATAAAGAAGCGGCGCACCGTCTGGTAACAAGCCATTTGCGACTTGTTGTTAAAATTGCCTACGGTTACAAAAACTATGGGCTGCCAGTGCCTGAACTGATTGCCGAAGGCAATATCGGCCTTATGCAGGCCGTGAAAAAGTTTGACCCTGAAAAAGGCTTCCGCCTTTCAACTTACGCAATGTGGTGGATCAAAGCTGCAATGCAGGAATATATCTTGCGTTCATGGTCACTTGTTAAGCTTGGCACTACTGCCGCGCAGAAAAAACTATTCTTCAACCTGCGTAAGCTTAAGAACCGCATTTTAAGTACCGACACGCAATATCTGACCGATGATAATATCCGTGAGATTGCGCGTGAGCTTGAAGTGGAAGAGCATGAAGTGGTTGAAATGGACCAGCGCATGTACGGTGCGGACCAATCTCTTAACGCAAAATTCTCTGAAGATGATGATGCCGGTGAGTGGATAGATGTTCTGGCCGATGACGCTGAAACGCACGAGACCACGCTTGGCAATACCGAAGAATATAACGAGCGCAAAGCAAAGTTTGATACTGTATTTGCCACATTAAATGAGCGTGAACAGGAAATAATCCGCGCCCGCCAACTGGCCGAAAACCCTTTGACGCTTGAGGACTTAAGCCAGAAATACGGTGTATCGCGTGAGCGTATAAGGCAGATAGAAGAACGTGCTTTAGAAAAACTGCAAGCTGGTGTACAAGCTTAAGCTATGACTGAGAACACACAAAAAACAGACACCGACAAAGCTTTTGAAGCAATGCAAAAAAAGCTGCAGAAAATGCTAAAAGACCTGCCGCTTGATGATGAAGAACATGGCTGCGGCTCCGGCTGCAACCACCATCATCATCATGGCCAGCGTGACTAGCCGGTGATATCCCTTGAAACAGAAAGGCTGACCATCCGCCCCATAGAATATGCGGAAGCCGAAGATGTCGCCGCGCTTATTACGGCCGATATCAGCCGCTGGACATCACAAATACCATGGCCTTATACTGTTGATGATGCAATCGGATGGCTTACCGGCAATGATGCCTGGGCAAGGCTTGGTATATATTTGCAAGGAAAGCTTATTGGCACAATCACCTGCCCTGTTTCAGATGATCAGGAGATAGGTTTTTTAATTTCCGAAGAACACCGCAATAAAGGTTATGTGACCGAGGCTGTGGGCGCGGTGATAGAATTTGCCTTTGATGCATTCGGTCTTAACTTCATCTCATCATCGGCGCATCCTGAAAATGAAAGATCGCTCCGTGTGCATGAAAAGCTTGGTTTTAAAAAATATAAAGATGCCGTGCATTACTGGCCTAACAAGAAAAAAGATATGCCGGTTATATTGCTTCGCTTAACACGCTAGGCTTTTTTTACAAATTGGCTTTTCAGGGTTTTCCTACCTGCATTTTCAAAATGGATATCTAAGTTATCGCCGTTTGCCTTGATGATAAAACCTTTGCCGAATTTTTCGTGCACAACATTCTGCCCTGCATAGAAAGAGTTTTCATCACGCACTAAAGGTTGCGGCGCATATTTGGTTGAAAGCGCGTTTGGGCTAGCCGAGCTGAATTTTGGCGTGTAATCTTCCGTCAGCGTTTTGCCAAAGCTTAAATTAGCAGAAAGCTGTGCAGTATTTTCACTTGGAAGTTCTTTCAAAAATCTTGAAGGCAGGCTTACCTGCCACTGGTTATAGACCCTGCGGTTTGCCGCGTGGGTTATGTATAACAGGCGGCGGGCGCGGGTTATGCCCACATAGGCCAACCGGCGTTCTTCTTCCAGTCCGTTATCCCCGCTTTCATCAAGCGCGCGCTGGTGCGGGAACAAGCCCTCTTCCCAGCCCGGTAAAAACACGGTGTTAAATTCCAAACCTTTTGCGGCGTGAAGCGTCATGATACTTACCATTTCACCGCTTGCATTATCATCATTATCCATCACTAATGAGATATGGTCTAAGAAATCAGTCAGATTTTCAAATTCAGATATCGCGCGGATAAGTTCCGATAAGTTCTCAAGTCGGCCTTCGGCTTCAACGCTGCGTTCTTTTTGCGCCTCTTCCTTCCACATGTTCACGTAGCCGCTTTCATTTAGCATTATTTCAACTACTTCTTCATGCGCTTTTTCAGGCTCATTCAGTAAATTGCGCCATTTGGCGAAATCGGCAAGCAGCTGGCTAAGTGCGCCTTTTGACTTAGTCCCAAGCCCCTCAACCATTTCCTGAGTTGATTGATAAAGCGATATTCCCTTTGCGCGTGAATTGCGGTACAGGCTTTCCAGCGTTGATTTACCGATGCCGCGTTTTGGCAGGTTGATTATACGCTCGAATGCAAGGTCGTTACTGTCATCCATCAATACGCGGATGTAGGCGATAGCATCGCGGATCTCCTGTCTTTCATAGAATCTTAAACCGCCGATAACTTTATACGGTATTGCCAGCGTTATAAAACGCTCTTCAAAGCTACGCGTCTGGAAGCCTGCACGAACAAGCACCGCAAAATCTGAATAAGGTTTCTTTTCCTTGTTAAAAGTACTGCGGGCAGATTCAATTTCCTCCGCTACAAACTTCGCTTCCTCGTCACCGTCCCATAAATGTTTTACGCGGATGAGCTCGCCCTGCTCGCCTTCTGTCCACAGAGTTTTGCCAAGGCGGCCGCGGTTGAATGCAATCAGGCTTGAAGCTGCGGCAAGTATATGGCCGGTTGAGCGGTAATTACGCTCAAGCTTAACAATTTTAGGGTTCGGGAAGTCACGTTCAAAACGCAAAATATTCCCCACTTCGGCGCCGCGCCATGAATAAATGCTCTGGTCATCATCACCCACGCAGCAAATATTGCCGCTGCCCTGCGCCAGTAATCGCAGCCACAAATATTGAACTGCATTTGTATCCTGATATTCATCAACTAATATATAACGGAAATAGCGGTGATATTGCTGTAGAATATCTTCATGCTTGTTAAATATAGTATACGTATGTAAAAGCAAGTCGCCAAAATCCATGGCATTTAATTGCTTCAGCTCTTTTTGGTACTGCGTATAAATTTCAACTATGCGGCCATCGGCCAAACTAGAGAACTGACCTTCGTTCACCTGATTAGGATTATGTCCTTTATCTTTAAAGCCCTGTATAGCCCCCTGGATATTCTTTGCAGACCAGCGTTTTTCATCAATATCCATTGATTTTAAAATCTGCTTGGTGAGCCTTATCTGGTCATCGGAATCTAAAATTGTAAAATTGGTTTTAAAACCAAGTACGTCTGCATGTTTGCGCAGCATCTTCGCGCATACGCTGTGGAAAGTGCCTATCCACATCCCGCTAACATCACGCTCTAATATTTTTGCTACGCGCTCTTTCATTTCACGCGCGGCCTTGTTGGTGAATGTCACAGCAAGAATTTGGTTCGGGAATGCGCGGCTGCTTAGTAAAATATGGGCTATACGCGTGGTCAAAACTTTTGTTTTACCCGTGCCCGCGCCCGCTAACACCAGTACAGGGCCTTCAGTTGCCTGCACGGCATCGGCCTGCTCGGGGTTTAGTGCAGTTAAATATGTATCGGGTTCGTTCATTACTGTTGAGTGCATCATTTTAAATCAATCATATCGCAGCGTTGGTCTTTGCAAAAAGCTTTCGGGTTTGAAAGCCTTACAAGGCATTCAACATTTTCATATTTATGCCTTGTTTCCTCTATATAATCTTTATTTGAGGGGAACTGGCATGCGCCGGTATCTGCAATAGCGCAGTCGGCATCGGTCTGGCAGAAATTCAGCTCTTTGGGCAATGGCTTTACGCTTTGCCCTGCCTGCGAGCAGCCAAAACCTGAAAGAAACACAATCGTTAGAATGCTAAACCATTTAGCCATAGGAAAATAAGGGATTATTTGCGTATTAGGTGATTTTAGTTTTATAAAGTAAACTCAAGCAAAGCAAGGATAAATATGCGCCCGAACAACCGTCAGGATAACCAACTTCGTAACATAGAAATAATACCTAATTTCAGCGCGCACGCCGAAGGTTCGTGTTTAGTAAAATTCGGCAACACGCATGTGCTTTGCACCGCTTCGGTTGATACTGAAGTTCCGCGCTGGCTGAAAGGCACAGGCAAAGGCTGGGTTACCGCAGAATACGGAATGCTTCCGCGTTCAACGCATGAGCGTATGCAGCGCGAAGCAAAAAAAGGCCAAGGCGGACGCACGCAGGAGATTCAGCGTTTGATCGCTCGCGCATTACGCTCTGTTGTAAATCTTCGCCTGCTTGACGAACGCCAGATAATTATTGATTGCGATGTTATTCAGGCAGACGGTGGTACACGCACTGCCGGTATTACCGGCGGTTATGTTGCGCTGGCACTGGCACTTAAGAAAATGCGATGGCAGAACGCACTTACCGATTCTGTTGCAGCGATCTCGTGCGGCATATTGGACGGCAAACCGATTCTGGACCTTGAATATATTGAAGATTCAAAAGCTGAGGTTGACAGCAATTTCGTTATCACGGGCAGCGGCAAACTGGTTGAGATACAAGGCACGGGCGAGAACGGAACTTTTTCTGAACAAGAGTTCCTGGCAATGATGCAGCTTGCAAAAAAAGGCTGCGCAGAGTTAACTGATCTACAAAAAGCGGCAATGTAATGGTATAACCCACTCATCAAAGAAGCAAAAAATTAGCCAAATAGTGAGTCTGGAAAGCAGTTAATACAGGCGCATATAAAAAAGCAGAAGGCATAATTAAAAACTTATATAGTGAGCGCTAAATTATCTGCATGCAAAAGAAGAACGCTAAAACCCCGCCGTGGAAAACGAAAAACCCCAACAAGGGTAAACCGCAAAAATTGACTGCGGAAGAGAAAGAAATAGCACGTGCGCGCGCGGCGGAAAATAACCGCCGCTACCCTAATTTAGTTGATAATATGTGGGTATTGAAGCAAAGGACGAAGCCTTAGCTTTAACCGCTTAACCTGCGAACCTGTCATTATTACCAAAATTATCCGGCTGGTTTGTCCAGCCTTCTTCGCCGTGGCTATTGCGTATTTTTATCCACCATTCGGTTTTGGGAAGTCTTATGGTTCTGATACCCAACAAATGCTCCTGCGTATATTCAGGGTTCTGCTTTGTATTTTCGGGGTCAAGCTGCTCATAAACGATCTTGCCTCTATGCCATAATTTATAAACACCCTCGCCTTCATAATTCAGCACATAAATAATATCGCCCTTTTTTACCTGCGCCTTCAAATCCTGTTCGCCGTGCAGCTCCATATCTTTTAGCGCAAGTGCCTGACCTGTTTCTTTTGTTATCACAACACCTGTGACCGCGGTTATTTTATCTGACGGCATTACCTGAAACGCCGCCTGCCCTATATCTGTATCTTTATAAACTGTTGTGTTTTCCTTTACGCTCCAGTTGCCATATATGCATCCTTCAAACGGGCAATGCCCTTCATCACGGTAATTAACCGGCGGACTATTTTCTGAAACATCGGCGTTAGCGCTAACTTCCGGCTCATTTGCGGGATTTACTTTTTTTGGCACCTCTTCCGGCTTACACGCGGTTAAAATTACCAAAGTAGCTATTAAAATATTTAGTTTCATACGTTTCCCTTTATCCTAAACAACCTTTTTTGATATAAATTTTCTATATATATCTGCCGATTACATCTCCCCTACCAAATCTCTACTTTTTTAGTTGACTTTAATCTCTATTGTGTTTATAGAGAATAGCATGATAAAACAAAACACCATATATACAGCATCTCTGCCCGCCTTGGGTAATCATGGCGGCACACGAATGCGCTGTAGCAGCCTTGGCAGCGTGTTTTATTGTTGTCTTTAATCTGACCCCATACAAAGTACGCTAAATCCGGGAAATATGGTCTTATGGCCATAAGTGCCCCGTGCAACCAATCTTCCAAAATTTAAAAAGAGTTTTTTTATGTCTGATAGAAATCAGCTTGTAGTTAAGGCTGTTTTGCAGCCGCAGTTACGCGTGTTCATATTTAAGGTCATTGCATCTGCATTATTGTTCAGCCTTACGGCGTGCTCAAACCACGCATTTGTAAATGGCATTTTTCCGGGTCCTATTTTTGCGCGTAATTTTCCGCCTCCGGGTCCGGAAAATTATCAGAGCGGAATGAAAGACGGCTGCGAAACCGCAAAAAGCGCCGCATCAGGCGTGTATGGCACATTTGCCAACGGTTACGTTTTCAACGTGAACATGGGGCTTAATGACGCTGTTTACTACAAGGCATGGAAGGACGGTTACAACTACTGCAAAATGGATCGTAACTACTACCAGAGCTGATCAAAACACCTCCTGCTCTGCAAAACAGGGCAGGACGGACCAGAAAACCAAACTCAAAAACATCTTCAAAACACAATTTTAAAAGGACTATCTTTTATGACACAGACTAATACCGCCCAAATAATTGAGATCTACAAATACAGAAACGCGAATGCGCAAAAAGAACAGGCGAAGCACTTCCCTATTATTTACGCGCTGCAAAATGCGAACGGCGAACCGCTTATACTTTTCCGTTTTATCAAAGACGAAGAAGCCCCTGCCCCTGAAGTTTCAGGCAATAGCGGCCAGATAATTTCACTTTCAGAGCATCTAGCAAAACGCAATGCTCAATAACAATAATTTAAAAGGAATATCTATGTCAAAATTAGGTGACGCGTCATGGGTAAAAAGAACTAAAGCAAACGCTCCAAGCAACGAAAGAACAGTGAAGCCGAAGGAAGAAAAAGGCTTCCCGTTCTCACGCTTTCATGGTCAGGAAGGGATTGTACAAACCTCTTTGCAGGGAATTCTGGATGGCGGGCTTTTTGCCCGCGCCCTTAAGGAAACCCATAGCCGCGACTTAAACTAAACGAAAAAGGTTAAAGAACATAAATAATATGTGAAAAATGGCGGAATTGAGCCATTAATTCATTGACTTCGGGGGGGCAAATCTTTATACAAGGCAACCATGGGCGAGGTACGTTTACCAAGAATCACCAGACATAACGGCATTGACGTTGTAAGGGGTGACGATATTGCGGGCGGTTTTAAACGCCTGGCAATTGACGGTGTATTTACCAAAACAAACAAAGTACTTGTTA
>CAYVII010000038.1:0-10773 GCA_964451475.1 uncultured Rickettsiales bacterium | reverse complement strand
TTCTTTGCTTCGTCTTCAGATTTATAGCTGCCGAAATCCAGCATATTGAAGCTGCCTTTAGAATCGGCAACTGATGTAAGCATATGGTCATTGCCAAATAACTGGCTTGAAACCGCCGCCGCCCATCCTGCTGCAGGAGTAAGTTCAGATATATGCGCATCGGCTTTTGCATCACGCGGGCTTATATCTGCAACCTGTAGCGGAAGTTTTGGCGATAATTCTTCCATTGCCAGTAATTTATTCACCATATCGGCGTTTTTGGTTTTTGCGGCCTGTTCAACCACGCTTTCACCAAATTCGTTCTTAACTGCAATATCCGCGCCTTTATCCAGCAGGTCATTGAATACTGTTTGCTCGTTGTTCATTGTTGCGCGCATTAGCGGCGTAAAACCTTCGGAGTCCGCAATGTTTATCGTTGCGCCCGATTTTAAAAGCAGGTCAACTGCATCAGAGTTACCTTCGCGTGATGCAACATGTAGAGGCGTTGCACCGCCGATATCGGCAAGATTAGGGTTTGCACCTGCAAGAAGAAGGATTTTGATTGTTTCTAAATTTCCGCGGTAAGCTGCACGAAGAAGGGCGGTTGTCTGGAAGTCGCCGCGCTGGTCAGGGCTTTCGCCCGATTTTAAAAGCGCTTTTAGCATTGCGTTATCGCCGCTGTCTGCCGCATCAACTAAGCTGTTGCCAAAAGTTACTATCTGGCTGTTTGGCCCGAAGGAGTCTGCTGTAAACATGGCTGAAAGTGCCGGCTGGCTGGCTACAGCCACCGCAGTTGTCAGATACAATGCCATTACGTTTTTTGGAGTGTGGAACATCAGCTTAACCCGTTGATTAGAATTTTATATGATCGAAATATAAACCTTACCTGGATTATATGTAAGTAAAAACGTTATTGAAAAGCAATATAAGCGGTTATTTTTTAGCGCTATGTTGCCTCAAATCTAGCCATAAAGAAAAACAGTTAACCATGGGTTAACGTAATATGACATTTTTGTGTAGTCTGGATATTTCCGTAAGCCTTGTTTTGCCTAATCGGCAAGGCGTTTTTCTTTCTTAAGTTTTCTAAGGATTATGTCGCGCTTCATCGGCTGTAGGTAATCCACAAAAACTTTGCCGTTCAAATGGTCAATTTCATGCTGCAGGGCAGTGGCCAGAAGTTCGTCTGCTTCAATCTCCTGTTGTTTTCCTTCAAGGTCCAGGTATTTCACCTTTATCTTCTTAGGGCGCACAACATCTGCAAATTGCTGCGGAAAGCTAAGGCACCCTTCAGTATATGTATTTGTTTCTTCCGAGCACCAGCTTATCTCGGGGTTTATAAAGGCTTGTGGCTCTTTGCGGTTCTCTTTCTGGGCAATATCAATAACCAGTATGCGGCGCAGGTCACCAACCTGTGTGGCAGCAAGGCCAATGCCGTCCGCGGCATACATGGTCTCTATCATGTCGCTTACAAATTTGCGCACGGAATCATCAACCTTTTCAACAGGTTTGGCAATTAACTTAAGGCGCGGGTCAGGCGCTTTGATAATAGGTAGTATAGTCATAGCTCAATACTAATATGATACCGCAAAACCCCGTGCAATGCAAATTTGGGTTTTGGGCGTAATTAACTCAATTTTATTGCTTTTATGAGATTGTGGCATAATGGCGAATTACAACCATAAAGCAATGGCTGCCCTGCAGCAGATATATACTTTCAGGATAGGTGAATATCCTAACCTGCTGGCATTGCTTGATGAAGAGAATAGAGAGTTTTTTGCCGAATATCCCCGTTCGCAAATGCTAAGGGAATATGGCGTGCAGGATATTGATGTAAGGACAATAGCGCTAATGAAAGCATTAGATAAATGCAAAAATGTTGGCTGCGACCGTGCGTATCTTTCAAAACATGATATAGAAGCAATATCAGGCTGCGATATTGTAGTAACCGCTATTATGAAATATGCGGGCAGTATAGGCGGCTTTTATCAGGATATGGCAAGTGACCCTGAAGCGCAGCAAAGAGCCCTGCAGTTTTTTCCTGATAGTGATATGGATTTTGCCAAAGACGCAAAAGAATTTGCTTCCTATGTGGCGCAGTTAAATCAGGTAAGGCCTTTACTTGGGCAGTTTTGCGAAGCTTTGGGCGTAAAGATACAGCAAACCAAACTGGGTCTTTAAGAGCCTTGAATGGTAAATGCCAATTAACTATATTGCTGGCATGAAGTCACAAATAACAATACCTGATTATGTTCATACCGGCGCCTGTAAAGCCGCAATAAAAGCGGGCAATATTATGCTGCGCTATGTTGAATTATTCAGAAAGCTTAGAATTCAGCATGGTGAAGCAAGGTTCAAAGAAGCCGCAAAAAAATTTGTGAAATATAAGGATGCAGAAGAGAAAGATCCTCTTACTAAAGCAGATCAAAGATCGCACCACTTGCTGCTTGCAGAGCTAAAAAAAATATTACCGTCAATGTCTGCACTACCCGATTGGATTGCACACGGCAATCCTGACGCGGAAATACCGGTTATCTCGGAAGAAAATCCGGAAGGGAAGAATCAGCGCATACTAGATTCAAAGCCAAGGGTTTACTGGGTAATAGATGGCCTTGACGGTACAAGGACTTTTTATTCTCTCATCACAAAGCCATATCGACCAGGGTATGAGCAATATAGCGTCAATATTTCTCTTGTTGTTGATGGCGTTCCGGAGTTGGGGGTTCTTTATTTCCCAAGTGAGAAAAGAATATTCTTTACTCAGAAAGACGGCTCGTATCAGGCTTATTTGATGCCTGGGTCAGACGGCGGCTGGTATCTGCAGCCTGTAAGGTTCAAAGACGGAAGCGTTGGCAAGGTAATGGTGACGTACGGTGGTGGTTCAAGAAGTTCCCTTGTAGATCCGGAAATAGTTCATTCCCACAATTTTATAAAAAGGAAGATGGACGGCAGGAAAGATGCAAGCCCGTTTTTTGCAGAGTCTGAAAAAACTCCGTTTGTTATTGCGTCAGGTTATGGAGGGGAGTTCAATAAAAATATCGCAGGGTTGTTTGCCGCTGAAAATATGAACTTTAGGTGGAATCGACCCATTGATATACATATGCTGAGCAGCGGTAAATATATTATTTTATTTGACGCTCTCGGACATGACGTTCTGACGCAACCGCCGAGGCATAATTTTGATTTTGTTGATTGCCTTTCCCCAAATGCAGGAAGATTTAGGGATATGGTGGTAATGGCCCGTGAAAAGGATATGGCTGTGAATGGTGAGCTTATGTTGTGGGATTTTGCCGCGTCACACGCAATAATAAATAAAATACCACGAACACGACTTTTTACGGAGGCAGCCTTTATTGATGTTATTCAAAGCGGCAATTCAATATTTGAATTCAATGAAAGGCTGAAATTTGATTACGGCTCACTTAAGAAATTCCCTCCAAGCGTAATTTTGTTTGATGATACTCTTGATAAGTTTAGGGCAGCCTCATTCCGTGCACGGCTGGATGCCATGAAACGCTCAGGTCAGGAAAGTTCATTTGCTGATAACAAGCTGGTAAGCGCCGTTACCGATGCAATTAAAAAAGGTAATATAATGGAAGATCTGGACGCTATTATTGCACCATGGATACGCAGTGCGGTCAAAGGCAGGGCAAAGCTTAATTAGCCGCAAGCCTTTTAGCTACTTCTTCTTTTCCTAAAATATACATCACGTCAAATATTGCAGGGCTGTGCATTGTGCCTGTTAAAAGAGCACGTAGCGCAGGGCCAATTTGTCCCATCTTCAGGTTGTTATCAGCCATGAATTTTTTGAATTCAGCTTCAATAGATTCTTTTGTCCAGTCAGGAGTTGTATTAATTGCCGCCGCCGCTTTTGCAATAACTGCCTTATCTGCCGCTGCCAGCTTTTCCTTTGCCTGATCATCCATTTCTACCGCAAACAAAAATTTTGCATCGGCTTTAAGTGCAGGCAGTAGGCTTGAACGCTCTTTAAGTACATACATTGCTTTTGTAAGCAGTGGCACTTGGCTGTCATTATCTGCAACCAGTTTTGCAAGGCGCGCATCATCAGCCTGTTTTATGTAATGCAGGTTGGTAGCCGCAAGTTTCTCAAAATCAAAACGCGCAGGAGAATTTCCAAGATGTTCCAGATTGAACCATTCACGCGCCTGCTCGTCAGAAATTATTTCATCATCACCATGGCTCCAGCCAAGGCGCAGCAGGTAGTTGCGCATTGCTTCAGGCAAATAACCCATCTTCTCATATTCCTCAACGCCAAGCGCGCCGTGGCGTTTGCTGAGTTTTGCACCATCCGCGCCATGTATTAGCGGCACATGCGCAAATTCAGGGATGTTCCATCCCATTGCTTCATAAATAAGCTTCTGGCGGAATGCGTTTGTAAAATGGTCATCACCGCGGATTACATGGGTTATGCCCATATCATGGTCATCAACAACAACTGCCAGCATATAAGTTGGCGTGCCGTCAGAGCGCAGCAGTACCATATCATCAAGCTCAGAAGCCTGAACGGTCACTTCACCTTTTACATGGTCCTTAATAACAACATCACCTTCAAGCGGCGCTTTCAGGCGGATAACACCTTCAGTTAAACCGCTGTCGCGGTAAGGGCTGCGGAATTTTGCGTTGGGGTTTTCCTCGCGGAATTTTGCAAGCTCTTCGGCAGAAACGGTACAGTAATATGCACGGCCTTTTGCAACCAGCTCTTTCGCAACCTCGGCATGGCGGCCGGCACGCGCAAACTGGAAAATAGGGGCTTCATCAGCCTTTAGCCCAAGCCATTCCATGCCCTTGATAATAGCGTCAATTGCAGCATCGGTTGAGCGCTCACGGTCAGTATCTTCTATCCTAAGCAGGAACTTCCCGTTATTTTTCCTGGCAAAAAGATAGTTAAAAAGGGCGGTGCGGGCACCGCCGATATGTAGAAAACCGGTCGGAGAAGGTGCAAAACGGGTGATAATCTGTGTCATAGTAAGGCTTTATAAAGAGAATTTACGCAAATTCAACAAAAGGCTTCAGCCTGCATTAACATAATCAATAGTTTCATCATAACCAAACAGCGTAAGCAGTATTTGCTTGGGGTTGTCTATGCGGTTTTGTTTTACTGTCTCAATCGCTGCATGGCGTACTTTTTCCAGAAGATCGATATCCCGCGGGAACTGCGCGAACTTGAATTCCGCAAAGCCGCTTTGCTTTGTACCCAGCACCTCACCGCTACCGCGCAGCTTTAAATCTTCCTCGGCAATAACAAACCCGTCTGTACTGTTCTTTATTATCTTCAAACGCTCGGCAGAAATTTCGCCCGGTGTACCTGCATAAAGCAAAATACACTTGGATTCTTTATCTCCGCGTCCAACTCTTCCGCGTAGCTGGTGTAATTGCGAAAGGCCAAAACGCTCTGCATGTTCAATGAACATTATGGTTGCGTCAGGCACATTTATGCCAACTTCAATAACAGTAGTGGCAACCAGTATTTTATGTTCTCCGTTAAGAAATTTTTGCAAAACTTCATCTTTCTCTTTTTCCTTCAAACGACCGTGCACAAGCCCGACCAGATCAGCAAAATGAGTTTTTAATTGTGCATAACGGTCTTTCGCCGCTGCAAGGTCAGATTTTTCCGACTCTTCAATAAGCGGGCATATCCAGTAAAAATTCTACGGGCTTGCTTGAGCTTGTGTTCTTCCATGCCCTTGATAATAGCGTCAATTGCAGCATCGGTTGAGCGCTCACGGTCAGTATCTTCTATCCTAAGCAGGAACTTCCCGTTATTTTTCCTGGCAAAAAGATAGTTAAAAAGGGCGGTGCGGGCACCGCCGATATGTAGAAAACCGGTCGGAGAAGGTGCAAAACGGGTGATAATCTGTGTCATAGTAAGGCTTTATAAAGAGAATTTACGCAAATTCAACAAAAGGCTTCAGCCTGCATTAACATAATCAATAGTTTCATCATAACCAAACAGCGTAAGCAGTATTTGCTTGGGGTTGTCTATGCGGTTTTGTTTTACTGTCTCAATCGCTGCATGGCGTACTTTTTCCAGAAGATCGATATCCCGCGGGAACTGCGCGAACTTGAATTCCGCAAAGCCGCTTTGCTTTGTACCCAGCACCTCACCGCTACCGCGCAGCTTTAAATCTTCCTCGGCAATAACAAACCCGTCTGTACTGTTCTTTATTATCTTCAAACGCTCGGCAGAAATTTCGCCCGGTGTACCTGCATAAAGCAAAATACACTTGGATTCTTTATCTCCGCGTCCAACTCTTCCGCGTAGCTGGTGTAATTGCGAAAGGCCAAAACGCTCTGCATGTTCAATGAACATTATGGTTGCGTCAGGCACATTTATGCCAACTTCAATAACAGTAGTGGCAACCAGTATTTTATGTTCTCCGTTAAGAAATTTTTGCAAAACTTCATCTTTCTCTTTTTCCTTCAAACGACCGTGCACAAGCCCGACCAGATCAGCAAAATGAGTTTTTAATTGTGCATAACGGTCTTTCGCCGCTGCAAGGTCAGATTTTTCCGACTCTTCAATAAGCGGGCATATCCAGTAAATTTTCTCTCCGCTTTCCAGCGCGTTCTTCATCCGGCTTATTATCTCGTCAATTTTTTCTGACGGCATAACATAGGTCTGTATAGGCTTTTGCATGGCAGGTTTTTGCCTTATGGAACTTATTTCCATCTCACCGTAATGTGCCAGCGCAAGAGTGCGCGGAATTGGCGTTGCCGTCATGAGCAAAATATGCGCGTTCGGATTTTTTTCAGATAATTTCAGGCGCTGCAATACCCCAAAACGGTGCTGCTCGTCAATAACTGCAAGGCCAAGATTTTTAAACTCCACCCAGTCCTGAACCAGTGCATGCGTACCGATAAGTATATTGGTTTTCCCTTCCTTCACATCAGTAAGTATCTGCTCACGTTTTTTGCCTTTCTCGTTACTGGTAAGCAGTTCCACGCATAGTCCAAGCGGAGCAAGCATCTTGCTGATATTCTGGTGCTGCTGGATAGCAAGTAAAGTTGTTGGCATCATAATCACTGTCTGGAAACAATTCAGTGCATTTTGCAGCGCAGCCAGAACCGCAACAATTGTTTTGCCGCTACCAACATCTCCCTGTAAAAGCCTAAACATGCGGTTGCCCGATTGCATGTCGGAAGTGATATCGTCCAGCGCTTTTTTCTGGTCATCCGTTAGTTCATAAGGTAGTTTTAGATCGTGCGGTTTTGGAATTATTTTAGCGCCGGGCTTTTTTGTGATGCGTGAATAAACCATAGCTTTAGCAAGCTGTCCTGCAAAAAGCTCATCATAAGCAAGGCGTAGTTTTGCATCTTCATCTTCATGCCCTTGCGGCATATGGATGTTTTTTATTGCCTGTAAAAAACTAAGCTTCGCATCAGGCTGCCATTCTGGCAGTTCTTCTAGTTTAGAAATTGCCTGACGTATCATCTTGCCAAGTATTTTGTGGGATATCCCTAATGTAAGCGGATATTGCGGCTCTAAAATAAGCAGCTCATGCTTTTTACTTTCGGGTATAATATAATCAGGGTGCGCCATCTGGCGCTTTTCGCCATAACTTTCCACCAGGCCGCTTACAAGGCGCACTTCACCTTCAGGCAATAGCCGGGAAAAATAATCAGTTTTGTAATGGAAGAACACAAGCTCAAGCAAGCCCGTAGAATTTTCGCATATAACGCGGTAAGGCATGCCATGACGTGGCGGTGGCAAATGCTCAAGCACTTTTACTTTAAAAGTGGCTATCTTGCCGCTTTCAGCTTCAAATATTTTTGGCGTATGCTTGCGGTCAATATAATAAACAGGGCGGTGGAAAAGCAGGTCAATAACGCGTGAGCAGCCAAGCTTTGCAAGCTTTTCGGCCATTTTAGGGCCAACTCCGCTAAGCTTTTCAAGTCCGGCAAAATATGGATATAAGATTTTATCCCGCATAATATGCGGTTATTATAGCGCAAATTTTTTAGTTGTATATTACTGGCCCGGGCCGTTTACTGTATTGCCAGTTTCTGGAGTCTGTACGATAGTGCCTGTACTTGCCTGAGACTTACCTGCTGAAGGGAAGGCCGAGTCATTGGTATTATATATTTTAGTGCCAAATGCTTCCATTAATTTTTTAACATTTTCAACTTCACCTGCGCTCAGATATCCGTCAGATTGCTTGCCCAGTTTTTCAATTTCCTGCTGGCTCATTCCGGGAACAGTCATTCTTGGCGCATTGTCAGCCATCATCCCCGCGCCTGTAAGCTGGTATCCATATGATGCTACATCTTGATCGCGTTTTTCGAATCCTTCAGAGTCAGGGGCTATTTTAAGGCCGGCATCTTTTGCCGACAGTTCCGCTTTTGAAACCGGGTGCTCTGCGCGCATGGCTTCTATGTTTTTTTCAACAAAAGTGTCTAGTCTTATATCACCGTTACCGGTTATTTCTTTGCTGTCGGTAGGTAAATTAAATATTGTGCTTTGTTGGGTAGCATTGCTTTCTAATTCTTCTGTTGTAGCTTCCTGTTCGGTGGAGCTATTTTGCGGCGCGGCCTCTTTGAATGCCTCTTTAATATCTTCTGCGCTGGTTTTCCTGCCTTGGGCGGATATTTGCGCTACTTCTGTTTTGTTACCCATGCTATTCTCCTTAAAGTAATTAATATATATAGCATAGCTATGTTAAACATTTATGACTTTTAACCATTTTAAAGTTTTGAATATTAAGCTGTAAACAGACTAACGGCTGCCACGGCCTTCATCTTGTGTACGTTCCTGCTGTTTTTTGTTGCCAGCCTGCGCCATCATAGGATCTGTTTTACTTTGCAGTTGTTGCTCTGGTGTCAGCTCCTGACTTTCTACATTGTTCTGGTGCAGTGTAATAGGCCCGGCAGCTTTCAGCATGCCGCGGAATTTTTCATATTCCGCAGGCTGAAGCTTGTTATCAAAAGGTGTTGTGTTCTGGTTAGGATATCTGAAACTGTCTGCCGCTTCTGCAACTGAGCGTATTCCTTGCTCTGCCTCGCTATAACCCGGTAGCATAGAATCTATTTTTTTATCAGTATTGCCTGCAAGACTTTCAGCTGTTGCATCTAGTGCTGATTGGTCAAGAACTCCGCTTTTTACAAGCTCTCTCATATTCTCCAGAGTTTTATAGCCTTTCACGGCATCATTCTGTAGTTGCTTGAACTGAGGGTCTTTTGAAGCTATGCGCTCCATTTCATTTGTAACTGCATCGTTTATTGAAACGCCGTCATCAGGAACTTTTATTTGCTCAAATGGTTTAATGACGGGTACGCCTAAATTTGGCGGCGTGCTTTCCGGCGCCGGAGCAGCTCTTTCTGCCGGCTCTTCTTTCAAGGGAGCCTGTCCCGGTAAAGCGGCTCTGGCAGATTCCGTCAGTTCTATCTTATTTTTTCCGTCAGACATATTACCCTCTAAAATTTAATGATATCATGAGGTTATTAAGAAAATATGACGTCAGGCAGACGCCGTTTAGTGCATTGAATCTTATCAAGATTTTTAAGGGTTATTTATAGTGTTGAGCCTGTCTGGCCTTCCATAAGGTCTTTAAGCTGGTCTGCCGGAGGATTGGTATGAGATATCTCGGCATAGCGTACCACCAATTTAGTTTGCAAGCCTTCAGGCAGGCTGTTACGGAAACGCACAAGCGGAGTAATAGCATTGGCTTTAGGAGTATCCGGCATTAAATAAACAAGAGTGTTATCATTATACATGCCCAGAATGTCCGTATCACGCTTGGTTGATTCAATCATTTTTTCGGCGCGTTTGATTTGTGAATTATCATCGGTGAAGGCGATCACTGCAAATGATGATGTGTAACCATAAGTAGTGCCATGCGCAATTACCTGCTGCATATCACGCACTAAAAGCTCTTTGCCGGTAAGGATAGAATATTCCTTGCGTGCCTCTTTCAATATACCAACAAGGCTAGTATCATTCATTATCAGGCGGAAAGTTATGTGGCCTGAGTCAGAAACGCCGCGCATCACGCGCAGTTTTACCGGAACCTGCCTTGCACGGCTGCCAAGCAGCCTGAAATTTGCAACTTTGCCCAGAACCTGATCAATACCGCGTCCGCCTTCCTGGAATTCAATGTTATCTTCAACCAGTTCACGCACATCCGGCGCTAAAAGATCGCGCAGATCAAGCGAAAGTATTTCTGCTTCAGAATAACCAATAAGCTTTACAAGGCGCTCATTGCAGGCGTTTATCAAAAGCCTTCCATGCTTGTTATCTTGCGTAACCACCAGAACGGCATCATTAAAACGTTTATAATCAGGGCGCGGTGCAGGCGGCTTCGGTGCGGATGTCGCAGGTTTTTTCAGTATATTATTGATGATTTTGCCAAGCATGTTATTACTCATGCCCGGTATGTTACCGCCAAAAGATTTAATTATTTGTTAACATGGAAATATTATTGAAACGTCTGATATATCGTAGCAAAAATCGCGGCTGCAAAGAAATGGATATTGTTTTGGGCAATTACGCCAAGGCAGGTATTAATTCTTTGAACGCCAGTGAGTTGGAGCTATATTCCGAACTACTTGAAGAAGCTGACAATGATATCTGGGACTGGGTATCAGGAAAGGTCGTAACGCCATCCAAATATGCGGGGCTTATAGGCAAGATACAAAATGACGCTTAATAAGAACATCGTAAGCCATAATTTCGGCAAGAAAGTGCGTGAGTATGATGAAAACTCGCGCCTGCAGCGCCGTGTTGCTCATGAACTGCTTGCCCGCTCAAAAAGCCTTGGCGGTAAAACGCTGGATATTGGA
>CAYVII010000037.1:0-10795 GCA_964451475.1 uncultured Rickettsiales bacterium | reverse complement strand
CAACTTCCATGATCTCAGTTGTGATACCGTTGATCTTGATATCCATCTGAAGTGAAGTGATACCTTCTGAAGTACCTGCAACTTTGAAGTCCATGTCACCAAGGTGATCTTCATCACCCATGATGTCTGAAAGAACTACGTATTTGTCGCCTTCCTTGATAAGGCCCATTGCGATACCCGCTACAGGGCGCGCGATAGGGACACCTGCATCCATAAGCGCCATAGAACCACCGCAAACAGTTGCCATAGAAGACGAACCGTTAGACTCGGTGATCTCTGACACAAGACGAATCGTGTAAGGGAATTGTTCTTTAGAAGGGATCATTGCGTTAAGAGCGCGCCATGCAAGTTTACCATGGCCGATCTCACGGCGGCCCGGTGCGCCAAGGCGGCCGGTTTCACCCACTGAGAATGGAGGGAAGTTATAGTGAAGAAGGAAGCGTTCTTTGCTTTCGCCTTCAACTACGTCAATTACTTGCTCATCCTGGCCTGTGCCAAGAGTAGTAACTACGATAGCCTGAGTTTCACCGCGTGTGAACAGGGCAGAACCGTGCGTGCGTGGAAGCAAACCGGTTTCACCAAGTATCGGGCGTATTTTCTCAGGGCTACGGCCGTCGATACGGGTTTTAAGGTTGATGATGTCACCACGAACAACATCTGCTTCAAGCTTTTTAAGAAGGCCTGCGGCAACTTGTTTTTCAGTTTCATCTTCAATACCAAGCGCAGCAATAGTTTCTGACTTAATAGCCTTGATAGTGTTGTAGCGTTCTTGCTTACCTTGCAGTTTATATGCAGCGCGGATTTTATCAGATGCCGCAGCAGCAAGTTTTTTCTTAAGCTCAGAATGATCGGGAGAGTTAACTTCCCAGGCATCTTTCGCAGAGCTTTCAGCAAATTTGATGATGAATTCGATAACTTTACCAAGTTCTTTATGGCCAAAGTTAACTGCATCAAGCATTTCTTGTTCAGAAAGCTCTTTCGCCTCCGATTCAACCATCAGAACTGAAGAAGATGTACCTGCAACAACAAGGTCAAGGTCACCGGCTTTGATTTCTTCATAAGTCGGGTTTGTAATGAATTTACCGTCAATACGGCCAACGCGGGCACCTGCGATCGGGCCAAGGAACGGCACGCCTGAAATTGTAAGAGCGGCAGAAGCGCCGATCATGGCAATAATATCCGGCTGGTTTTCAAGGTCATGTGAAAGAAGAGTACAAACAACCTGGGTTTCACGAAGGAAATCTTGATGGAACATAGGACGAATAGGACGGTCGATCAAACGGCTTGTTAGAGTTTCATAGTCAGAAGGTTTTGCTTCACGCTTGAAGAAACCGCCGGGCATACGGCCCGCTGCATAGAATTTTGACTGGTAGTGAACGGAAAGCGGGAAGAAGTCTTGACCCGGCTTATCTTCTTTTGCGGCAACAACGGTACAAAGCACCTGTGTCTCACCGTATGAAACAAGCACTGCGCCGTCAGCCTGACGGGCAAGTTTGCCAGTTTCAAGGGTAAGCGTTTTGCCACCCCATTCCATGGATTTTTTAACGTAATTTGGAAACATTTATTTTCTCTTTTATTTTTAAGTTGTAGTTTAAAATAATGAGGAAAGGGAGTAAGAATAAAATCAGCCGGGCCGCCCGCTGGCTTTATTCTTAGCCCGTTTCCCCGGACGGCAACCTATATATCAAAAAACAGCTATTAATCAATATTTTTATTGGCATTTGACGTATTTGCCCGCTCTATCAGGCCGCCTATTTCCTGCGGCAGGAATTCCTTGCCAAGCAATGAGTTAGGGTTAAGCACAAGGCATGATCCGCGCGTTAAATTAAAAAAATCAAGCGCCGTAAGCTTTACATAGCCCGTACCGACAGAGCCGGCCTCAACAACCCTTTCCTCCGAACTGTAAAAGGCAATGAAGAAAGTATCATCATGTTTATAACCCATAAGCTGCAGCTTTTCACCCAGCACAACCCCATTCCTTATAGCAGGCCTGTTAAGCGGTATGGCATATATTTCGGAAGTCAGGAGTTCATTATAGAACCTGTCGCGCGCGGCAGGTTTTTTTGCGGCTTTTATTAAAAGCTTTTCCAGCTTGTTTACAGGTTTGAATTTTGCCTTTGCCATTTAAAACCCAAGCAAAGATGACTTTTTATAAAACGGCTTATTATCTTTTTTCAAAAAAGACATACCTTTCTGCGCCAGTGAAACAACATCAACATATTCATGGTGGGGATGGAATTTTTTATCACCTATCGCTTCACCCGTCTGTCGGCTGATATCTTTAAAAGATGACTCATCCCTAAGCTCAAGCCCTATCATCAAAGCCGGCGGGGTACTTTGGTTCTGCTGTACATACTGTACTAAATATGCGGCCTTCACCTCAGGCTTGCTCTTGTAAATTTTTTTAAGCTCCTCAACCAGAAGGTCAGGGTAATTTGCAGGCTGGCCCACAAGTATCGGCATATCTTCCTGAATTACATATTCACCGTTTCCGTAATTCCCCTTCAGCATATTCTGCACTTCATCGGGATAAAACTCTTTATGGTAAGGTGATGCCGCGTTCATGATAAGATAACCTCCAAGCGTCAGCTCAAAAAAATCTTTGGCGGCCATACTTATATATTTTGCACCTTCCTGCGCAGCTTCCAGCACTCTTGTCTCTGAGGTAAAGAAAGCGGTAAAAAACAAATCCTCGTTACGGTAACTTGCCAGCATAAGCTTTTGCCCCGCAGCCACAGACCCGTTTTCGATCACCGGTTCCTCTACAGGTATAACCAGCAGGTTTGACTGCATAAGCACACGGTAAAATTCAGGACGCGCCGCCGGCTCGTGCATTGCCTTTACCAGGGCCTCTTCCAGTTTATTGGCAGGTTTGAATTCCATTTACACAAATTACCCCGCTTTGCGGTTTACAGGCAAGGAAAAAGCCAAAGCGGCAGGCATAAAAAAACCCCGCTAATTTGCGGGGCTTTCAATTCTTTGAAATTCGCTAGATTGGGCAAATGTGCAGCAATTACGAGAACCCTGAGGAAGTGTACTA
Source organism: uncultured Rickettsiales bacterium (assembly GCA_964451475.1). Taxonomy (GTDB): domain Bacteria; phylum Pseudomonadota; class Alphaproteobacteria; order Rickettsiales; family 21-14-0-20-44-7; genus CAYVII01. Next base: position 7,755 of record CAYVII010000037.1, on the reverse strand, counting down.
AAGGTACATGACCGAAAGGCAGCGCAGTAACTTGCAAGCAAGTTGCTCAATATAGTAGAATTACTTACGGATACCTAGTTTGTCGATAAGGGTAAGGTAACGTTTTTCATCTTTCTTCTTAAGGTAATCAAGAAGACGGCGGCGTTTACCAACCATGATGATAAGACCGCGACGGGAGTGGAAATCTTTCTTATGAACTTTCATGTGCTCGGTAAGCTCGTTGATGCGGTTTGTAAGTATTGCAACCTGCACTTCCGGTGAACCGGTATCGTTAGCTGCTGTTGCGAATTCTTTGATTACGGCTTCTTTAGTTTTGATCTCATTGCTTGAAGCTGATTTTTTCTTTGTAGATTTTTTTTCTGTAGCTTCAGTTGCAGTTTCTTTTGCTGCTTCTTTCGCTGTTGTTTTTTTAGCTGCGGCCATCTTGTTTCTCCTTAATTAAATACTCGTTTTGGCTGCAATCCTTTTTCTGAAGGGGAAGCAATGGCCACCAGCGTTTCACCGCTGAATAATGCCACAAGTTCAGAATCAACCAGCTTATCTAAAGCAATTCCGTTCCTGATCTTCCTTTCCTCATCCTGGGAAAGCTGAAGTGCCGGGATGCCGTCTAGCACTTCGTGCAAAGGCAACATCACCTCTGCAAGCTGCCCCGTTTTACACATTTCCTCCAACTTTTCAAGCCCAATCGCGCTATTTTCGCCAAACTGACCGTGGCGGGTGCGCTGCAGGCGGCTTACATAGCCAAAACAACCAAGCCTGCGCCCCATATCCCGTGCAATACTGCGCACATAAGTGCCTTTGGAACAATGCATCTCAAACCCCGCAACTTGTCCGTTTTCCTGTTTTAATTCAAGGCTGTAAATTTTCACATCACGCGCCTTAAGCTCAGTAGCGCCGCCTTTCCTTGCCGTGTCATACGCCCTTTTGCCATCTACCTTGATGGCAGAATATTGCGGCGGCACCTGCGATATATCTCCCCTGAACTCCGGCAACACGGCCTCAATATCTGCACGGGTAGCTTTTTTACCGTTGCCGGCAACTGCTTGCCCTTCGGCGTCATCAGTATCGCGCTCTTCGCCCCAAGTAACGTCAAAAGAATATCTCTTTGATGAATCTATCAGATATTGCGCCAGCTTGGTTGCTTCACCGATAGCAATTGGCAATACGCCATATGCCAGCGGATCAAGCGTACCTGCATGGCCAACTTTAGGTTTACCGAAAGGACGCACCAACCGCTTCACTATTGCAACCGCATGGGTTGAGCTCATACCGCTTGGCTTGTTTATAACTATCCAGCCCGATACAGGTTTATCATTATTCATCGGGACACTCCTACCCGCTTTTCCTGTTTAACAACATACACTGCCGCGCTAAGTATTATCACCGCGCCAAGTGCAGTCAGCCAGTCCAGCTTTTCATCAAACACAAAATAAGCCAGTATCGCCGTCATGACAAGGCGGGTAAAATCAAACGGCATAAGCGTGCCGATGCCCGCATTCTTCACCGCGCTTACCATTGCAAATACGTTGAATATTGCAAACACCGCAATCAGGAATGTCCAGAACAGGCTTTCCATGCTAGGCGTTTGCCACATCAACAGCGCCGGCGGAGCAATCATCAGTGTGCTGAACAACGTCATGTAAAACACTATGACTATCTGCTTTTCGGTACGGTTAAGTATGTTGAATATAATTAGCGTGATGCACAAAGTTATAACGCCCGTAAGCGCAAGCAGCCCATATTCATTGAACGCCCCCGCCTCGGGGTGCAACAGCACCAGCATGCCCGCAAAACCCACCAGCAAACCTTCAATACGGTGGCGGTGAAGCTTTTCTTTCAGGAATATCGCCGCCAGCAAAGTACCCACCAAAGGACCTGTAAATGTTATGGCCGTCACTACATTGAGCTGCATGTTGTTAAATGCATAGAACAAACACACCCACGAACTAAGCCCGAACACGTTGCGTATTGCATGTAATTTAAGTTTTTTTGTTTTAATGCTGGTACGTTTCACCAGCATATATCCGCCCAGCATCAAAAAGGACATTATGTTCTGCAGCAATATAACCACCAATAGCGGCGTACCTTCAGATGCAAGGCGCACAAAACAAATAGTTATTGGCACAGTTATGCATTGCGCCAGAAACCACATTATACCTTTGGTCTTATCACTGATCTTTGTGGACACGTTTACTCTCTTTGCGCGCAACATAAATTGATGAACCAACTATTACAAGCGAGCCGGAAATAATTGCCAGCGTAACCACTTCATCAAATATCAGGTAAGCAAATATTGAACTGAACACCAGGCGGAAGAACTCGAACGGCATCAGCACCGAAATATCTGCACGCTTGAACGCCTTGGAAATTGTGGTGAAGTTCCCAAGATGGAATAAAGCCAGCGCCGCACAAAGTACCCATTCCTCAACACTGGGCGTATGCCAGAAGAAAACCCCAAGCGGGATAGAGAACACCATCATGATGACCACCATATGGAACAACAGAGAGTTTGTTGACTCCGTGGTTATCAGCTTCTTGATGGTAACATCGGTAAGCCCCCATATCATCGGCACTATAAGCAACAACGCCGATATCGGGTTAAAAGCTTCCGTACCCGGACGAAGTATTATTAAAACACCGATAAAACCTACCAGCAAACCTATAGTGCGGTGAATGGTTGTTTTCTCGCGCAAAAATATCATGGCGGCAATAGTGCTGAACATTGGCCCCGTGAAGGTTATTGCCGTAGCTTTATTGAGCGACATGAGCGGCAGGCAGTAAAACAGAAGCATACCCGATGATATCCCAAGTATGCAGCGCAGCAGGTGCAAATGGTACTTATTGGTTTTGGGGATATCTTTTTTATAAAGGCAGTATGAAATGAAAAAAACAAAAGCCAGCGTATTCTGCCAAAACATTATTGCCGTACCGGGCATACCGCCCTGCCCTAAGCTACGGGCAATAACAAGTATGCACGCCATTATGAACGTGCGTGATATCACCCACGAAATAGCTATGCCTGTATTGCTAATTTTTCTTGGCATTCGTTGCGGCATCCGGTATCAAACCGGTTTTTTGCAGTAACCTTGTTATTTTATCGGCTTCTTCAAATGAATTATCGGCCCTGAACATGATGTAAGGGGCAGCCCTAAGCTGCACGTTCTTTGCAACATAGGTACGTATAAAACCTGAGCTTGCTTTTAATATGGAAAGTATCTCTTCAATCTTTTTGCTGCCGCCCAGCGGGTAAATATATGCCGTGCAGTTTTGCAGGTCGGGTGAAACACTAACTTCACTAACGGTGATAGACATACCGTCCAGCAAAACTATTTCCCCGCGCAGGAACATGTCCGAAAGCGTGCGCTTTACTTGCTCCGATACTTTTAACTGTCTTTGCGATGGCGGCTTGTGCATGTGCTACCCAACAAGCTTAGCAGCTTCCTGAATGATTTCGTAGCATTCAATTACATCTTTAGGTTTGATGTCATCATAATTTTCAAACGCCATACCGCATTCGTAACCCTGCTGCACCTCTTTAACCTCATCCTTGAAGCGTTTAAGTGTTTTCAGCTTACCTTCGTGGATAACAACGTTATCACGAAGCAGGCGTACGCCCGCGCCGCGTTTAACGAAACCTTCAGTAACGTAGCAACCGCCAACCTTACCAACTTTGGTAATGTTGAATACTTCGCGGATCTCTGCGTAACCGATGAACTGCTCACGCTGGATAGGAGAAAGAAGACCTGTAAGGGCAGCTTTAACCTCGTCTACTACCTGATAGATTATTGAGTAGTAGCGGATCTCGATCTTATCGCGGTTTGCCATCTCACGTGCCTGTGCGTTCGCACGCACGTTGAAGGCAATTATCATTGCGTTAGACGCATTTGCAAGAGTGATGTCTGACTCGGTAACCGCACCAACCGCAGAGTGGATAACTTTAACTTCCACTTCATCGTTAGTGATTTTTTCCAGTGAACCTGCAATAGCTTCAATAGAACCCTGTACGTCACCTTTAATAACAACCGCAAGGCGTTTCTTGTCAGCCTGACCGCCGGCAAATAACCTGTCCATAGCTGTTTTGCTTTCAGCAACCGCTTTGGCTTTTTTCGCTTTCTCAGAACGGTATTCCACAATCTCACGCGCCTGTTTCTCTTCCGTCACAACGCTGAACTGCTCGCCTGCCATTGGCGCTTCAGAAAGACCAAGTATCTCAACAGGTGCAGACGGACCCGCATCTTTGATTGTCGCAAGCTTATCATCAAGTAGTGCACGTACACGGCCATAAGCTGTGCCTGCAACAACAATATCACCAACTTTAAGAGTACCGCGCTGAACAATAACAGTAGCCACAACACCGCGGCCTTTATCAATGCGTGATTCAATAACTGAACCGATCGCAGAACGCTCAGGATTTGCCTTAAGGTCAAGCATCTCGGCCTGAAGCAGGATAGCCTCAAGAAGCTTATCAAGGTTAAGTTTTTGCTTAGCAGATACTTCAACCGTCAGAACGTCACCGCCAAGTTCTTCAGAAACTAATTCATATTGTAAAAGCTCGTTACGGACACGTGTAGGGTTCGCGTCAGGCTTATCAATTTTGTTAATAGCCACAATTATAGGAACGCCTGCCGCTTTGGCATGGTTAAGCGCCTCAACAGTTTGCGCCATGATACCGTCATCAGCGGCAACAACAAGTACTACGATGTCGGTTACCTTAGCACCGCGTGCGCGCATTTCCGTGAATGCTTCGTGGCCCGGAGTATCAATGAATGTAACTTTGCCCTTACCCGGAAGTTCAACCTGGTAAGAACCTATATGCTGGGTGATACCGCCCGCTTCGCCAGCTGCAACATCGGCAGAACGAAGTGCGTCAAGAAGTGAAGTTTTACCATGGTCAACGTGACCCATTATTGTCACAACCGGAGGACGCGGCTGCAGGGTTTCCGCTGCATCACCTTCCTCTTCAATAACTTTTTCAACGTCGGCATCGGTCACGCGTTTGAACTTGTGTCCAAATTCGGTAACTATCAGCTCGGCAGTATCGGCATCTATGTTCTGGTTAATGGTAGCCATCACACCAAGCTTCATAAGTGAACGCACGATATCGGCAGATTTTTCTGACATACGGTTGGCAAGTTCACCGACTGTGATTGTTTCAGGGATAATAACTTCGCGGAACAGTTTTTCTTTCGGCGTAGAATCAACCATGTGGCGGCGTGCTTTTTCACGCGCGCGCTTAACCGATGCAAGTGAACGCTGGCGGTCTTCCTGATCAAAGTTTGTAACAGTGATCTTACGGCCTTTGTTATTCTCAACTTTGCCTTTTTTATTGTCAGTGCTTACAGCCTTTTTTGCAAGTGCAAGCTTACCGGCTTTCTTGGCAGCTTTAGCAGATGCAGACTCTTCACCTTCGGCAGTAGCTACTGCCGCGGCAGGGCCACGGTTCACCGAGTATTTTATAGGGCCTTGTGAAAGATCAAGCGCCTCTTCTTCTTCATCCTGCTTGCGGCGCTGCGCATTGCGTGATGGCTGGCGTTGGGTCACTTCTTCGGTTTTTTCTTCTTCAGCCGGAAGGCCTTCTTTCACACGCTGTGCTTTTTCTTCTTCTTTGCGTGCAGCTGCTTCAACCTTTTTCTGCTCTTCTTCTTTCGCGTATTTGATTGCGTGCTGAAGTGCCTTCAGGCGGTTCTTGCGCTCTTCTTCGGTCAAGAAGCTACTGGATTCAATCTCATGTGCTTTACGCTCTAAACGCTGTGCCTCTGTTTCATCAACAGGTGGCTGCGCTGCTGCGCCGCCGGCACCTGGCTTGGCAATAACACGGCGTTTACGAACTTCAACCGTAACCGTTTTAGGCCCGCGCGGGGCTAGTGGCGCACCCTTGCCTGCGCCAAGTGATAGCGTCAGTTTAGGTTTTGGTTTTTCGTTCGCTTCGTCTGCCATTTATTGCCTTATATAGTAAAACTTTCTTTAAGCCTAATGTTAATCTGTTTCAGCTGATTACTCTTTGAACCAGTGTGCGCGTGATGCCATGATAAGTTCATTGATCTGGCGGTAGTTAAGGCCAGAGTCAGGAACAAGCTCTTTGAATTCATCGGTTGCAAGGTCACCAAGATCGTCACGTGATTTAATACCTTTATCAACAAGCTTAAGTACAAGCTCAGGAGATATTTTCTCACCTTCAACAATTGAAAGATCGAACAGGTCTTCGTTAGCGCCTTGCGCTGCCGCTTTGCCGCGAATTTCTTTTTCACGGTTCTGGATATATTCAACCGCACGGTTCTGAAGTTCAGCCGCAACGTTCTCGTCAAAGCCTTCAATTCCTGCAAGCTCATCTATTTCAACGTAAGCGATCTCTTCAATAGAAGTGAAGCCTTCAGTAACAAGAAGCTGTGCAATGATCTCTTCAACGTCAAGAGCTTCAATGAATAGCTTAGATACTTTCTCAAATTCTTCCTGACGGCGCTTAGATTCTTCTGCGTCAGTTAGGATCTCAATGTACCAGCCTGTAAGCTGGGAAGCCAGTTTCACGTTCTGGCCACGACGGCCGATAGCAAGAGATTGCTGCTCTTCGGGAACAACAACTTCAATGCGTTTTTCGTCTTCTTCAACAACTACTTTAGAAACTTGCGCAGGAGTAAGCGCAGATACTACGAATTGTGCAGGGTCAGCTGACCAGTCAATAATATCAATTTTCTCGCCCTGAAGCTCAGAAACAACTGCCTGAACGCGCGCACCACGAACACCAATGCACGAAGCTTTAGCGTCAATATTTCCGTCACGCGACATAACCGCGATTTTTGCGCGTGAACCGGCGTCACGTGCAACTGCTTTAATTTCAATGATGCCATCGTAAATTTCAGGAACTTCTCCTGCGAACAATTTCGCCATGAATTCAGGGTGGGTACGTGAAAGGATAACCTGAGGACCGCGGTTATCACGACGAACGTCAACAACGTAAGCGCGGATACGGTCACCGGTTCTGTAGTTCTCACGCGGGATAACCTCTTCTTTACGAAGAACAGCTTCAACGCCGTTCACATCCATAGTGATGTTGCCGTATTCGATTGATTTAACAGAACCGTGTACGATAGTACCTTTTTTGTTCTGGAATGCCTCGAATTGTTTTTCTTTCTCAACACCGCGGATATTTTGCGTAATTACCTGCTTTGCAGTTTGCGCAGCAACGCGGCCTACATCCATAGGAGGAAGGTCCTCACGCAGAACTTCACCTATCTGGATATCTTTTTTGATACGGCGCGCATCTTCAAGCAAAATCTCGGTGATCTTGCCGCCCGATATACCTGCAGCACCTTCTTCGCCCTCTTCAGACTCTGTAAGTTTTTCAACTACGGTACGCTCACGGAAAACATGAACCTGACCTGATTTTTTATCGATCACAGCCTTGATGTTCTGCTCATAGCCGTATTTCTTACGGGCAGCTACCTGAATAGATTGCTCAATAGCTTCAATAACCTGATCACGGTTAATGCCTTTTTCGCGTGCAACCGCTTCAGCTACCTGAATCAATTCCGTTGAACCCATAATTTGCGATGCCAATGCCATTTTTATTCTCCGTTGTTATTATCTTTAGTAACAAAATCAATCAGCTCATCGGTAAGTATCAGTCTTGCTTCCGATATGCTTTCAAATGGAATATTGAATGTTTTTTTCTCATCATTCAGGAACTCCACTATATTCTCTTTAACTGCCACAACCTTTCCGCGGAAACGGCGGCGACCGTCAATAACCTCATTTGTT
>CAYVII010000036.1:0-11148 GCA_964451475.1 uncultured Rickettsiales bacterium | reverse complement strand
TGAGATAATAAGCACCTCGCGCAGGCCAAAGTTCATCATTACCGAAAGCGGGTAGTATATCATCGGCTTATCGTAAACAGGTAATATCTGCTTACTTAGCACGTTTGTCATGGGCGCTAGCCTAGAGCCGCTGCCGCCTGCAAGAATTATTCCTTTCATTTTTCCATTCAATGATTATATGTTGCTAGCTTATGGAAGAGCAGAAAAAATACAAGGCTTTTAGTTTAGCAGGCAGGCTATTTAGGGATTATGTTAAAAAATACCTTTCCCAGATAGTGCTTGGTTCTGTGCTGCTTATCATATGCTCTGCCGCGCTTAGCGCCCAGCCGCTTATCCTTAAGCTGGCCTTTGAAAAGATATTCAACCAGAAGGACGTAACCTACCTTACGCTTATTCCTCTGGCCATAATCGGCATTTTTCTTGTACAGGCCGTCACCACTTATTTTGCGGGTATATTGTTCAACCGCTTTGTTAGCGGCATCACCGCACGAATGAGGCAGGACCTGTTCCGTCATGTGATTGATTATGAGATCAGCTTCCACTCTAAAAACTCTTCGGGCGGCCTTATATCACGACTTATCAGTGAAACTCTTACCATAAGCAATGCCGTTTCAACTTTATTCAACGTATTCTTCAGACAGATACTTACATCTATCGGCCTTATTGCGGTTATGCTTTACCAGAGCGTTGAGCTTTCATTTGTTTCACTAATCGCTTTTGCATTTGCATATTATCCGCTTATGCGAATTGCAAAGCGTCTTAAGAAACTGGCAAAACAACATAACGAAAAATATGCCGAGATGTCTTCGGTGCTGTTTGAAAAATTCTCTGGCATCCGCGTTATAAAAGCGTTTGGTCAGGAAGGCGGAGAGATCGCGCGTACAAACGAATATATAAACGACGTCAGGCAGATAAACATGAAATCTGCAAAGGTTGCCGGCATTACCGCGCCAATGATGCAGATACTTGCAGGTATGGCAGTTGCATTTGTTATCTGGTACGGCGGCCATGAGCTTATTGAAGGCGATATGACTGAGCCTGACCTTGTAGCTTTCATAACATCTCTTCTTATGGTATCACGCCCGCTTCGCAGCATCGGTAGCCTTAGCGGTTCGCTTACTATGGGCCTTGCTGCAACCGAACGCTTTTATCAGGTGATAGACCAGAAGCCTGACCACAAAAGCCGTGACGAAGGCACTGAGCTTAAGGTGAGCGGCGCCGAGATAAAATTCAACAACCTGATATTCAATTATCCAGACGGAACGCTGGCGCTTGACGGCATAAATATAAAAATGGAATCCGGCAAGAGCACTGCTCTGGTCGGACATTCGGGTTCCGGCAAATCTACTATCCTTAACCTTATCATGAAGTTCTATTCGCCAACTTCAGGTAAGATAACCATTGATGGTCAGGATGCCGAGGCGGCTTCCATTAATTCAGTACGCCGCAATATTGCGCTGGTCTCACAGGATATCTTTATTTTTGATGACACTGCACGCGCGAATATTGCTTACGGGCTTGAAGGAGCAACTGAAGAGCAAATAGTTGCCGCTGCAAAGGCAGCTTACTGCCATGATTTTATAATGAGCCTGCCTAATGGTTATGATACAAAGCTTGGCAGCTTCGGTGAAAAACTTTCAGGCGGCCAAAAGCAACGTATTGCGATTGCCCGTGCCTTCCTGCGTAATGCCCCTATCCTTCTTCTGGATGAAGCAACATCTGCTCTTGACCCAAAGACAGAGGCAGATATTCAGGCGGCACTGGACGAGCTTACAAAGAACCGTACAACAGTTATTATTGCCCACAGGCTTTCAACTGTTATCAAAGCAGATAAAATGATCATGCTTGAGAAAGGTAAAGTTCTTGCCGAAGGATCGCACAAAGAGCTTCTGAACAAAGAAGAATACCGAATATTATTTGGTCTGTAGAAAATACTAAAATCAAGGCATAAAAAATCCCCGCCGGCACGAACCAAGACGGGGATCAAAATCTGTGAAGACTTTGGCTTACGCAGCGTCTGTTTTCAGATTAACTGCAGAAGTACGGCCTTTATTGCTTTGAAGTTCAAAGCTAATTTTTTGGCCTTCGTTCAATGATCTAAGACCAGCAGCCTGAACAGCGCTGATGTGAACGAACACATCTGCACCACCATCATCCGGTTGGATGAAGCCGTAACCTTTAGTTCCATTGAACCATTTTACTGTACCTGTAGCCATATTTTCTCCTTTATTTAGATGGCGTTGTAATCAAGAAAAAGAACCACCTTAAACAAGGGATGCTTTAGTCTAGTATTGAAAGTTTTATCATAAATCCCCATATTAGTCAAACTATGGCACATATAATTTTATCAAAAGACAGGGGATTGGCTAACCACGGGTGGCTAAAAAGCTACCATACCTTCTCCTTTGCATCATACCATAACCCTGAAATGCTTAATTTCCGCGGCCTTCGGGTCATTAATGAAGACTGGGTAGCCCCTTCCGAGGGGTTTGGGACGCATCCGCACAGCAATATGGAGATAATCACCTATGTTATCTCGGGGGCGCTTTCCCATAAAGACAGCATGGGGAATGTAAGAAGCCTGCTTAAAGGGCAGGTTCAGACGATGTCGGCCGGTACCGGCGTTACCCATAGTGAGTTCAACGGCTCGGCCGATGAAGAGGTGCATTTATACCAGATGTGGATACTCCCTAAAGAGAACAACATCACCCCCCCCGCTACCATGAATGGCACCCTCCGAAGGATATTGAGGATGGCAGGCTGTATCTTATTGCCTCACCCGACGGCAAAGACGGCAGCGCCGAGATCAACCGTGATGTTAAGTTGTATCTTAGCCACATGAAGGCCGGAACAGTCGTTAAGCTGCCGCTAGAAAAAGACCGTTATGGCTGGCTGCAAATTGCCGTGGGTGAAATTGAGTTTGAAGGCAAAACCCTTTATGCGGGTGATGCCGTTAGCTTTTCGCTTGAGGATGCGCCGACAATAAAAGCACAAAAAGACGCGGAAATTTTATTCTATGACCTTGATTAATTTGCAAGCTTAGGCCTTGCATATATCATCAGGTAATGCGTGAAACCACATTCCTTCAATCTTTTTTGATAATAGCCACCGCGCTTATTGTTACGGTGCTTTGCCTGACAGAATCCATGCGCGGTATATTCCCCATTAGCTGGGTGGCTAAAGGTTCATTTGTAATGGATACGCTCTTCCATGAGCTTGGGCATAGCGTGTTTGGCTGGCTGTTTGGCAATATGAACATACCAATGATATTCACTGTCTTCCATGCCGATAAAATGGGCGGCATGGCAATGTCTATAGGGCATTCTATATTTGTACAAATAGGTATGGTCTTAGCGCTTATTTACTGGTGTTATTACGTTCGTACACACTGGTTGTTCATTCCCTCGGTTATATTCACCATTATTATTGCAGCATTTTCTGCCAGCGGTTATGGAATGCTGCTTGTGAATTATATGGGGCACGGCTCTGCCATTTTAATGGGTGGCTTCTTTTTATTCCGCGCTTTTGCCAATATTGCCCCGCGCGGCAAGCTTGAACGCTGGCTGAATGCTTATTTTGGGTTATGGCTTTTGCTTAACAACATGGTTTTCAGCTACAGGCTTATGTCCGACAAAGCTTATTACGATAGCTATACTGACGCAGTGGAATTCATTGGCCATCGTGATTTTGTAAAAGTAGGCATGGAACTTTCCATGAACTCAACGCAGGTTGCATTCATCACGCTTATATTTGCAGGTATGGTAATGGTAGCCTCGGCGGTTTTTGGTGTGATACGCGCGCAGAATAATTAAGCGAAATATTCAGGCAACGGGGCTTTTACGGTAAGCGTGTTATTATGGAACGGTATTTCCAGCTCTGCCGCGTGCAGCATTAGCTGGCTTCCTTCAATGCCGCTGCCGTAAATTTTATCACCTGCTATCGGGCAGCCAAGTGCTTGCATATGTACGCGTAGCTGATGGGTACGGCCTGTTTGCGGTTTTAGTTCTATCAAATTCCCTTCCAGCATTTTGTAATGGGTTATTGCTTCCTGCCCGTCATCCCTTACTTCCATATGCCAGTTGCGAGGGTCATCGGATTTTTTGCCCAGCGGCAGGCTGATTATGCCGGCATTATGCGGCGGTCTGCCCTCCAGCTTTGCAACATAGGTTTTCTTGATGCGGCCATTTTCAAACATGCGCCCTAACTGCGGCATTACTTTGGCGTGGCGGCCAAGTATCAGGCATCCGCTTGTATCTTTATCCAGCCTGTGGGCAAGTTTTGGGCGCTCTGAGCTTTCAAACCTTAGCAGGCCAAAGAACTGTTCAAGGTTAATGCCGCCGCCCTTGCCGTAATGCACGGGAATTCCGGAGGGCTTGTTAAGAACAATGATATTTTCATCCTTATAAATAACTCTTTCTAGTATCTGGTGCGCCTGCATAGGCTCATTTAATTGTATTTTAATATTTTCTCAATAGGCTGAGTGCATGTTTTTTTATACAGGTATAGCAGCTTTTATAATAGTCACCCTATTCAGGTATTTTGCAAAGCAGAAACACCGCTGGAAGGGCAAGAAGCAAACCTCCATGGACGGGAAGGTTTATTTAAGGCTGCACAGGCCTCCCAGAAAGAACCAGGCAGAAAAATTCTTCCTTGGCATTCCCGCCACGTGCAAGACCAGCTTCATGATATTCCCTGAAAAGAATTCAAACGCATATTTGAAAAAGATAGGTTTATGCAACGAGTTCCAGACAGGTGATACGGAGTTTGACAGAAAATATTTTATCTCATGCGATGAGACATCATTCCTTGAAGAGCTGCGCCTCAATAAAGAACTCAGAAAGCTTATTGACGAGCTTTTCACTAAAGGCGCGCAATATGTAATATGTTCCAAGAACAAGATATGGTTTGAGACCTCATATGATTTTGGCGCCGATAATTACCCGCCGGTAATTGAACTGCTTGAAAAAATATCGGCAGAGATAAATAAAACAAGCCGCAGCCTTGCCAAAACTTTCTTTGATAAGAACAATATAATTGCCACCCTGCTTATGTCTGTACATAGCGCCGCACTTATATTCGGCGGTTTTGCGCTGTTCATGATGATAAGCGTTGCATATGCCATACCAGACAAGGCGGGCTGGATAAAGATCGCATTACCTGCGGGCATATTATTTACGGCATTATGGTGCGCGTTTGTGGTTGGCGTACTTAAAAACTCATCACGCCTGAACCTTGTGCTTACAGATTTTGTGATATCGGGCATTGCAGGTTTTATGCTGCTGACCTTTGTTACGGTTTACGAATATAACATGGATTTTGACCATAACCCAAGACAGGATGTTTATGTGCAGGTCTATGACAAACATACATATAAATGCGGTAAGCGTAACCGCAGAACCTGCTATAAAATAACAATTGAGGACTGGCAAAACCCCGGCACTACCAGAGGCATGAAAGTTTCCAGTTACGAATATAACTCGGTTACTGTTGGCGGACAGATGCGTGTTACGCTTGGCTCAGGGGCGCTGGGCATTGAGTATGTGGATAACATCATAGACTAAAGCAACTTGCCTATTTAGGGCAGAAAATGTATTGGCTTTCCCATGAAAGCCGATAATACTAACTTAGGATACCTGTTTGCGTTCCTTACCGTGACCTTGTGGTCTGGCTGGGCAATTGTTACGCGCCTTGGTGCGGTTGGCAGCCTTTCGGTCTTTGATATTGCCTTTTTGCGTTTCCTTTCGGCAGGGTTGCTTATGTCACCTGTTGCATGGAGATACCGTAAGCTTATTCACCGCAAAAACTTCCGTGAAATAGCCACCATGATGTTTGGGGCGGGCATCGGGTATTTTGTGGTCATGGGCATTGGCTTTAAACTTGCCCCTGCCGGCCATAGCATTATCACCCCCTGCTCCATGACGCTTATGGTTGCGCTCGGCTCTTACTACCTGTTTGGGGAAAAGTTCAGCCGCGCACGTATTGCCGGATATATACTTATTGTAGCCGGCGTATCATATAAGCTTATCTTCCTTTCTGAAGGTAACCTGATGGCCGATATTTACTTCCTTGGCGGCGCGGTCTGCTGGGCGGTTTATACTCTATTTACCAAAAAGAACGCTAACCTGCCCCCCATAGCCGTGGCGGCGTTTGTTCAGGTTGGGTCAGGAATACTGGTAATAATACCTTATATTATATACCAATATAACACCCCGCACAGCCTGCCTGTGCAGGACTCTATCATTCAGGCTATCTACCAGGGTTTTTTTACCAGCATAGTTTCACTTATCTTTTATAATAAGGCCATCAGCTATATAGGCGCATCTAAAACTGCCAGCTTTGCCGCCCTGCTTCCGGTTATGGTTACTATTGGGGCTATACCTATACTTTCAGAGTATCCAACAACTTATGACATTGTGTTTGTATGCTTCATGTCTGCGGGCGTATTCCTTGCCAGTGGCGTTACTACAAAACTTAAGAAAAAGCAGGAAAAAAGCTTGCAAGCCATGCCTTAAGTGGCTATCCTGCCGCCCCGTATGACAAGATTTATTTTTATCACGGGTGGTGTTACTTCTTCGCTGGGCAAGGGCCTGGCATCTGCAAGTTTAGGTGTGTTACTTCAAGCGCGCGGCTACAAAGTCCGCCTTAGAAAGCTTGATCCTTATTTAAATATCGATCCGGGCACAATGAGCCCTATCCAGCACGGTGAGGTTTTTGTTACCGAAGACGGCGCCGAGACCGACCTTGACCTTGGCCATTATGAACGCTTCACAGGTGTTGATGCGCGTAAAGGTGACAACGTTACTTCAGGTAAAATCTATTCAACGCTTCTTTCTAAAGAGCGTAAAGGTGATTACCTTGGCGGCACTGTTCAGGTTATACCCCATGTAACTGACCTTATTAAAGATTTCGTTCTTAAAGATTCTGACGACACTGATTTTATGCTTTGCGAGATCGGCGGTACTGTTGGTGACATTGAAGGCCTTGCCTTTTATGAGGCTATTCGCCAGATAGGCTATACTCTTGGCCGCTCACGCACGATGTTCATACATCTTACTTACATTCCTTACATCGCGGCGGCGAAGGAGCTTAAAACAAAACCTACCCAGCACTCTGTTAAAGAACTGCGCTCTATCGGTATTATTCCTGATATTCTTATGTGCCGCGCCGACCGTAAAATTCCGGTTGAGATGCGCAATAAAATAGCCCTGTTCTGTAACGTGGCTGAAGAGAATGTCATTCCGGCAATTGACGTGAAGAATATTTACGAAGTTCCGCTTAGCTACCATTCATATGGTCTTGATGCTCAGGTAATGAAATATTTTGGCCTTGAGAACAAGAAAGCGCCTAAGCTTGACCAGTGGAAAGAAATTGGCGAAAAAATTCACAAGCCTAAGCATGAAACAACCGTTGGCATTGTCGGTAAATACACTAATCTTGCAGATGCATATAAATCATTGCTTGAAGCGCTTGACCATGCAGGTATTGCAAATTCTGCAAAGACAAAAATCAAGTGGATAGATGCTACTGCGATTGATGATATTGATTTCAGTGATGTTGACGCAATACTTGTTCCGGGCGGCTTTGGTGAGCGCGGCGCGCGCGGTAAAATTGAAGCGGTCAAATATGCGCGTGAAAATAACATTCCGTACCTTGGTATTTGCTTTGGTATGCAAATGGCGGTCATTGAAACGGCGCAGAATGTTGTTGGCCTTAAGAATGCCTCAACAACTGAATTTGGCCCGTGCGAAGACCCGATTGTTGGCCTGATGACCGAATGGACAAAAGGTAACGAGAAGCAAAAACGCAGTGCGAATGATGATATGGGCGGCACTATGCGCCTTGGTTCATACCCTTGCGTTATCCAGAAGGGCAGCCTTGCACATAAAATATATGGTGCGCAGGAAATTACCGAGCGTCACCGTCACCGTTACGAGGTGAACATCAATTACAAAGATAAGCTGGAAAAAGCAGGTATGCTCATCAGCGGTCTTTCCCCAGATGGAAATCTGCCAGAGATCGTTGAGCTTAAAGACCATCCGTGGTTCGTTGCAGTACAGTTCCACCCTGAATTCAAAAGCAGGCCGTTTGCACCGCACCCTCTATTTGTAAGTTTTGTTGAGGCAGCTCTTAACAATACCCAAAAAACAAAAACTAAATCTAAAAAAGCAGCATAAGGTAAGAATATGAAAATCATTACAGCAACCCTACTTGTTTCCCTTGTTTCTTTACAAACGGCAAACGCACAAACAACAACGCAGCAATTACCGCCTCTGCCTACTACACAGCCGGCGGCACAACCGATATACGCGCCGGTTCAGAAACAGGCACAGGCTATGACCGCTGAACAACAGGCACAGTTCCAGCAATTTCAGGCATGGCAGGCACAACAGGCGGCAGCGGCGCAAAACCAGATCCCTGTAATTGCGCCTGCATACCCTACTCAACAACAGCAACAGGCATTGCAACAACAGCAGGCTCAGCCGCTTCAGCAACAACAAGTTATATATACAGCACCTGCACAGGCTCAACCCGCCGTAGCTCCTCAGACAGCACAAACAGCCCAGCCTGCAGTTCCGTCACATACAGTAACTAAAAAAGCTTCACAGCAGGCATGGCAACCTCAGCCGGTTCAGCAATTTGCACAGCCTCAACCTGCACAGCAGCAGCCCGTTCAACAGCAACAGCAGCCTCAACAATTCCAGCCTGCGGTACAACCTCAGCCTATAGCGCAACCTGCGCAACAGGTATGGCAGGCTCAACCTGCACAGCAGCAATTTATACAGCCACAAGCAGCGCAAGCTCAACCACAAGCGGCTAACCCTCTTATAATTGCAAACCCTCAGCCAACAGCCGCCGCACAAACTGTTACTCAACCTGCGCAGGCGTCACAACCACAACCTCAGCAGCTTCAGCAATTCCAGCCTGCATCAGGCCAACAGCCGGCAGCATATGCACCTGTAGCGCAACCTGCCCCGCAAGCTCAGGCAATTGCACCTCAGCCTATTGCGGTTCCCGCTCCTAAAGCGGCAGCAGAACCTGTGGCTCAACCTTCAACATATATTGCCAATGCCCCTACAACTCACTCAGGCAGCGCGCTTTACATGCTTGCAACGGTTTCTCCCGCTGTGCCGATGGCAAAAGCAAGCCTTCCTAAAGATGCCTACAAAACTCTTGACGAAGATGCATGGAGACAGATCGAGTTCGTTCCTGCGAGCAACAGCACAAATATTACAAACCTGATCGGTGAAGTAATTAAGTTCAAACAACAGAACTGGGCAGGTGAAGGCTTCCGTAATGTGATGGTTCGTCCTGAACTTCCGGTAAACATCCAGCAGCTGCAACTGCCAAAATCACGCCTTCCTAAAGCAAAAGCAACTTCGCTGGCGCTTAAGAGCGGTTCTGTGAGTGATGGTTTCACTATTTCTGACGCGAAAAGCGGCTGGTTCCTTTATGGCCAGAAAGATGCGGCAGGCAAAATAGTTAGCCTTGCTGTTTCACCTGATGACAAACCAATGTCAGAAGCTTTTGCAAAACAGATTGTAACAACTGCCGGCGCAGACCTTATTCTGGTTGACTGGTACAAAGATACTATTGTTGACACAAGAAGTGCAGAAACGGTTCTTGAATGGTCACGCATTTACAAACCTTCTGATCTTGTGAAGAACTAGGGTTTAAATTTAAGCCCGGCTGGGAAAACCCGAGCCGGGCTTTTTGCTTTTTTAAGGAAAAAACGGCAAGCTCTTTCATTTCCATTGATTTCTGGCGTTTTAGGCATTATCTCAAGAGCATATGGAACAGAAAACAATCAGCGTTGGAAAACTAAAGATATCAAACAATAAGCCGTTCACGCTTATTGCAGGCCCGTGCCAAATGGAAAATGAGGCGCATGCCTTCATGATGTGCGAAAGCCTTAAAAAGATAACCGATAAATTGGGTATCCCGTTCATTTACAAATCATCTTTTGACAAAGCAAACCGTACATCAGTTGGCGGTAAGCGCGGTTTTGGCCTTGGCAATTCCCTGCCGGTTTTTGAAAAGCTTAAAAAAGAATTCGATGTGCCGGTACTTACCGATATCCATGAGCGTGAGCAGTGCGATGAAGTGGCAAGCGTTGTTGATGTTATGCAAATTCCCGCCTTCCTTTGCCGCCAGACAGACCTTTTGTTAGCGGCGGGTGAAGCTGCAAAAAAATATGGCCGTGCCGTTAACGTTAAAAAAGGCCAGTTCCTTGCCCCTTGGGATATGAAGAATGTGGCTGAAAAAGTTGCCACAACAGGCTGCGAGAATATTTCACTTACCGAGCGCGGCGTTAGCTTTGGTTACAACACGCTTGTTGTTGATATGCGCGCACTTACTGTCATGGCGCAAACAGGTTACCCTGTTGTGTTTGATGCAACGCACGCAGTGCAAAGCCCGGGCGGGCTTGGCGGCGCATCGGGCGGTCAGCGCGATATGGTGCCTACGCTCTCACGTGCGGCAATTGCAGTTGGTGTTGCAGCTGTATTCATGGAAACGCATCAGGATCCTGACAATGCACCATCAGATGGCCCGTGCATGGTTAAGCTGAACGAGATTGAAAAGCAGCTTGCTAAAATGAAAGAGATAGACGCCCTTATTAAGGGCTAACCGCTTACTTCAGGTGGAAATAGTTCTTTAGCTTATCTATATAGCGTTTATACCAGCGTTCGCGGTTCAATATCACATATGTATCGGCAATAGTATCATGCCAGCAACGTTTTTTACTGCCGATCATGCCTGCTATAATTCCCAGACCAAATATAAACACCGACGGCATATAGCCTATATAACGAATCACAGACTGACTCCAGCTAAGTCCTTTGCCGGTAATGCCGTCTATAACTTTTAAACCAATAAGTTTTTTACCAAGCGTTGCGCCATATATTTTTGTCATCGGGATAAAATAAAAGCCTACCAGAACCGCCTGAATAGCCGCATTAAAGCACATCTGATTGATTATAAGATCCATGCTTTGCGGATATTTGGTTGAAATATACATCATTATCTTTGTTGGCTCGCTTGCCAGATCCGGGTATTGCTGCACCACCATGGTATGCATGCGGACATATTCACTTCCGCCGGGGTAAAATATTCCAAACAGATATTCCGATATTGTGCTTACAAAAATAT
>CAYVII010000035.1:0-11205 GCA_964451475.1 uncultured Rickettsiales bacterium | reverse complement strand
CCCAAAAAAGCTCAAGAACCACGCTCGCAAACCCCTATTTTGATTAAGATATTGTTCTGGCTGATATTGCTGGTGGCCGCTGCCGGCCTTGCAGTAGCGGGCGTTATTGCTTTTTATGACCGTGACCTTCCCCAAACATCTGAACTGGAAAATTACCACCCTAAGACCTCTACCCGCTTTTTTGACTCAGAGGGCGGCTTACTTGCTGAATATGCAGAGGAAAAACGCGTTTACACACCAATTTCGGAAATTCCCGATATAATAAAGAACAGCTTTGTTTCGGCCGAAGACCAGAATTTCTACCGTCACTCAGGCGTTGACATTTGGTCAATTGCCCGCGCCATGCTGCAGAACGTACAAACCAAAGTTACGGGCTCTGGCCAGATAAGCGGCGGTTCAACCATTACCCAGCAGGTTGTTAAAAATATTCTTCTTACCAATGAGCGCAGCCTTGAGCGTAAAGTTAAAGAAGCCATCCTTGCCGTGCGCGTTACATCCGTAATGAGCAAAGATAAGATACTTGAGGTTTACCTGAACGAGATATTCTTGGGCAACCGCTCTTACGGTGTTGTTGCGGCATCTAAGAACTATTTCAATAAATCTATAGATGAACTTACAATTGAGGAAGCTGCACTTCTTGCGGGTCTTCCGAAAGCGCCTTCAGATTTTGACCCTCGCCGCAACCCTACGCGTGCGCTTGAGCGCCGTAACTATGTTATCACCCGCCTTGCCGAGGACGGATATATTACGCGTGAACAGGCAGATAAAGCTATTGCAACACCAATAACTTTAGCAACGCAGAAAGAGAAAGAAATTGTTACCAGCTATTTTGCCGAAGAAGTAAGACGTGAGCTAGATAAACGCTATGGCAAGAAAGAACTTTATGAAGGCGGCATGACGGTACATACCACTATTGACCCGCGCCTTCAGAAAATTGCGGAACGCGCATTATATAAAGGCCTTACGGATTATGACCGCAGACACGGCTGGCGCGGCCCTATTGCAAAGATCAACCTTGCGGGAGACTGGGCAAAAACACTTGGCAGCGTTACAGCTCCTGAAGGCATTGGCACATGGAAGCTGGCAGTTGTACTGAAGATAGAAGATAAAAAAGCGATCATCGGTTTTCATGACGGCACGCAGAGCTCGATCTCATATGAAGGTCTTAAATGGGCACGTAAATGGTATGTCGGCCAGCGCACGGGCGGCCAGCCTTCAAGCGTAAGAGAAGTTTTAACTGCGGGTGATGTTGTTGCGGTAAGCCAGTTCGAAGAAAAAGACAAAGACGGCAAAGTCACAGTTAAAGATGAATACAGGCTTGAGCAAATACCGGATATCAATGGCGGCATAGTTGTTATGGACCCCGAGTCAGGACGCGTGCTTGCAATGGTGGGCGGTTATATATACGGCAACAGCCAGTTCAACCGCGCAACGCAGGCTTACCGCCAGCCTGGTTCCGCATTTAAGCCGTTCGTTTATCTGGCAGCGCTGGAAAACGGCTTCACGCCTGCAACCATAGTTAATGACGGACCTATTGAAATTCCACAAGGACCCGGCCTTCCGGTGTGGACACCTAAGAACTATTCGGGCGATTTTATGGGTTACATACCTATCCGTAAAGGACTTGAGAAATCACGCAACGCCGTAACTATTCTTTTAGCGCTTATGCTTGGCGTGGACAAAGTGCAGGAAATGGCAAAGCGCCTTGGTATTATTGATAACCCTGCCCCTTACTATTCAATGGTTCTTGGTGCGCAGGAAACAACGCTTATGCGCCTTACCAACGCCTATGCAATTGTGGCTAACGGCGGTAAGCAGCTAACGCCTGTATATATTGACCGTATCCATGACCGTAACGGCAAAATCATTTTCCGCGGTGATACGCGTGAGTGTGACAACTGCCGTAACGTGGCATCTAAAGAGCCGCCGCAAATATTAGACAGCAGCCGCCAGATAATTGACCCTGCGGCCGATTACCAGCTTATTAACATGATGGAAGGCGTTGTACAGCGCGGCACTGCAACGCGCGCGCTTGAGCTTGGCCGCCCGATTGCGGGTAAAACAGGTACAACGAATGACAGCTACGATAACTGGTTCATGGGCTTTTCACCTGATCTTGTTGTTGGCACTTATATTGGTTTTGATAACCCGAAGAATATGGGTGAAGGTGCAACAGGTGCATCAACCGCGCTTCCGGTGTTCATTGATTTCATGAAGGAAGCTTTAAAAGATGTTCCGCCTAAACCGTTTGCAATTCCCAACGGCGTGAAGTTCCAGAAGATCGATTCCGCAACCGGACTTCCGGCAAGTGAAGATGCATTACCTGAAAATACACGCATGGAAATAATCAACCCTAATGCACCGGCAATACAATACTCGCCTGCATATAAGGAATATATTTCCAACAAGGCGGCTGAAGACCCTAACGGTGCCGACGGCAGTCTGGACAGCGGTATTTACTAGCCCCTTTTCAGGTCATCCAATACCGGCATTGCCGCAACCAGCATAAGCACAAATGCCAGCGGTATAACAGCAATCATCCCTGCCTGATGGAACGCATATGCGCCGGCTAAACCGCCTGCGATAAACGAAACTAAAAGGCTTACATGTACGCGCAGCCTTTCGGGCCTGAGCGTTACTCCCTGTTTGCCGTGGAAGAGTGAAAAAATATAGCGGCCGCATTCTATGCCGATATCAGTTGTAAGGCCGGTAACATGGGTTGTGCGTATTTCCGCATTTGATATTTTTGTTATCATGGCGTTTTGCAAACCCATGGTGAAACATAGCAGGCATATGGTTGTATTTACCGCCGGCACAATATCACCGGGGCCCGATATCAGGCCGAACAGCAAAAGCAATATTGCCTCTATAAGTATCGGCAGTGCATATTCGCTGGCAAAACCGCGTGACCTTGCCCAGTTGATTATAACTGCCGAGCTTGCCGCGCCGCATATGAATGAAAGCATGAACAGGAAAGATATGAAGGCCAGTTCAAATCTATTTATAACTATAAGGTCGGCAATTGATGACGCAACGCCTGTCATGTGAGACGTATAATAACCCACCACAAGGAAACCTCCCGCATTCAACGCGCCCGCCACAAATGCCAGTATTATGCCCAGATTGATATCGGCGCTGCGTGTACGTTCTTTTGCTGCAAGCTTCTTTAACATTCAAGTACCATCCCATCATATGCAGGTTCAATATGCGAAGGTAGATTAGTTTTCAGCACGTCATAATCAAGCTCATAGCTTAAGTGCGTAAGTACCGCGTGCTGCGGTTTATATCTTTTTATCCAGTCCATTGTCTGCGTTACGTCTGAGTGGGTTTTGGAAGGGTCTTTCTTCAAACAATCCACCACCCATAATTTTACGCCGTGCAGATATTTTTCCGATTCTGCGGGGAATGATTTTACATCGGTTGAATAAACAAAATCATTTATTCTAAAACCAAGGCTATCCATATTTTTTGTATGCAACTGGATGAAAGGAGTTATTTTGAACTCCCCTATTTCAAATTCTTTGCCCGCCTCTATCACATTCGGGTGCATATAAGGGCGTACCCAGCCGCTTTCGGTTGCAACTTCGGCAAAGCAGTAAGAAAAGCGGGTTGTAAGTTCATCCATGCTTTGCCGGTTACCGTAAGCAGGTATCGGCGCTTTTTTACGGTAGGCGAATGATTTTATATCGTCAATGCCATGGATATGGTCTGCATGCGTGTGTGTATAAACCACCGCATCTATTTTTTTTATGCGGGCAGCAAGTGCCTGCGCGCGCAGGTCGGGTGAGGTATCAAACAAAATATTTGTTTCCCTGCCTTCAACAAAAATGCTGCTGCGTGTGCGGATATTTTTTGGGTTAGCGGGCATTTCCTCACCCATTAAAGGGCTACCGGATGATGCGCCTGAACCAAGTATTGTTATTTTCATGCCGGTACTTTTGAAAATAATCTATGGAAGTTTGCCGTTGTTGCCTCTTCCAGCTCTTCAACATGTATGCCGCGAAGCTGGGCAATGAAGTTTGCAGTATCACGCGTGAACGCAGGCTCACAGCGTTTACCGCGGTTTGGCACGGGAGCTAAAAACGGAGAGTCAGTTTCCACCAGCAGATATTCCAGCGGGATCTTTTTTACGGTTTCCTGCAAATCCTGCGCTTTTTTAAACGTCACAATGCCTGATATTGAAACTGAAAGGCCAACATCCATGCCTGCCTTTGCAACTTCCCATGACGATGTAAAGCAATGCAAAAGTCCACGAAAAGGCGCTTCTGTTTTTAGAATATCAATTGTGTCCTGCTCGGCATCACGCGTATGTATAATTACAGGAAGGTCAGTTGTACGGCCTGCCTTTATATGTTCAATGAATGAGATCCTTTGTTCGGCACGCGGACTATGTTCATAAAAATAATCCAGCCCTGTCTCGCCAATGCCCACGCATTTAGGGTGAGCTGTCAGCTTTATAATATCTTCCGCCTTTACTTCGGCAGCGTTCTTTTCATCGGCATCATGCGGATGCACTCCGACCGAACAATAAACATTCTCATATTTTTCGGCGATCGCCTTTATCTCGTCAAACTCTTCCAGCTTAGTGCAGATGCTAACCATTTTTTTAACTCCCACCGCATCGGCGCGCGCTATAACGGCATCAAGGTCATCTTTAAAATCGGGGAAGTTCAAATGGCAATGGGAGTCAACTAGCATAAAGCATATATCGCAAATAAGTTTCTATTCCTCAAGCCCTTATGTAGAGTGCTTCACCGCTTGATTATTAATTATTATTAGTATATTTATATTAACATGACGATTCAGGTAGAACCGGTAGTAAGTTCGTATTTTGCAGGCAAGGTAGTGAACCGCAATCAATTAAGGGCGGCATTTGCAGTGCTGGGCGAAGAAACAAAAGCCCTACGCGCAAAAGATGAAGACTTCCCTGTTATGGCAGCTATTGAAAAGATGGTATTCAAGAAAAGAGATGAGCTTGCCACATGGTTCAAAACAGAACACCTGCCCGAAGAGGAAAGAGTAAGCTATCTTATAAATGAGCTTATAAAGACAGATGGCGGCAATATATTTTTTTATGATGTTGTTTTGCCGCTTTACCGCCCTTTTATACATATACAGGCTGAAAGATATTTTAAAGGGCAGCCTGATGTTGATGATCTTGAAAGCGCAATTGTTTTTGGCAGGCATTCAGCTTTGCCGCTTGGCAAGATCAGTGAAACGGGTCAGTATTTCAATTATGGCGGCAGCCTTTTTAGCTGTGCAATGCAATATTCAGGTGATTCAAACTTCCACACTTACCTGCATACAGCTATAAAATTCACGTCTTTTAACTGGATAAGTGCACTGAAAAAGAGAGCACTGGCAATATCTAACCTTGCCGTGGACGGTGAAACAATTGATGATGTAACAGACCGCCTTATTGAACCGGTTACAGTTACGCCGCATGACATTGCAGGTTCACATGATGAGCTTACGCACGCGGTAAATTACTGGCAGGAGCTTGTTGCACAAAGGCCTTTGCCGCAGCAACGCAGGGAAATTCTTACACTTTTAATGCAGGGCCTTTCACAAGAAGAGGTAGCGGCTCATTTGAAAATGAACCCGCAAACTTTCCGCAGCAACCTGTTTGCCATACGTACAACTTTACGCGCTGCCATTGCTACAGGGAAAGATGCGCATAGGCTTGATGGGGCAATTGATAACACTACCGCGCTGCACGGGCTTTTACTTATCCTTGCCAATCATGATAGCCATGAACACGGGAACGGAAACGGGGACAGCAACGGAAAGGGCAGTGCGGCCGAAAAACACCGCAATAGTAACAAAAATAGCGCCGAATCAGGCATTAGAAAATAACCTGCCTTTAACCGGCAAAACTATATTGGCGAAACCACATCTGCAATATCTTCACCCATACCGCGCACCGTGTTGCAGGCGGTTAGTGAAAGCATTATGGCTAAAAGAAAATATTTCATGTCCTGATTATCCTGTCGGTTTGACGCACTGTCAAACTAAAGCTTAGTAAAAATAAGTTTATTTTAAGTTAGCTTTATCTTTCTTCTCTTCCACGCGTATATATTCAACGCTTGGTGGTTTCTTTAGCCAGTTTACTTCTTTGCCTGCCTCATAACCTTCCTGAAATATGGCCTTCATATAAACAGGATCAAATATATCTTCTGATTTTACATCAAATTCTGCCGGCACGTGAATGAAGTTATAATCAATACCGTCACGTTCCGCACCCACGTAAAGCCTGAATATATCACCCACGCCGTGGCTTTTTATAAGTGTTTGCACCGCACGCTGGGTAAGTGAAAGTACACCCGGATCAAGCTGTTCATATTGCGGAGTTATTTTTGTATTACGCACTACAAACATGCGGCGTTTTATACCGCTATGGTCATAAAGCTCCCTTTCACGCTTTGTTGTTTCCAGCGGGTATAAGAACACCTGTGATGTTACGCCGCCATCCACATGTATCTCATTATATTGTTTTCCATCTACCACCACATCAATGAATACAGGCTTGAAAGCACCAGGTATGGCTGATGATGCCAGCATTATTTTGCGGAACAATACCAGCGCATCGGGCCTGCCGGAATTGGCTATAGCACCCATATCCCAGATCACGCTGCGCTGCGCTTCAATATTGGTTGTACCAATAAGCAGCCGTCTGCCCTTGCGGTGTTCTGCGGCAATTTTATTGAATATATCCTGCGTTATCACCTGCCTGATATTTTCCTCCAGCGGAGCTGTATCTGCAATTGCAAGACCGCCCGTTAGGCCGTCAACAACAGTAAGCACGCTGCTTTCAAAAATATTTTCCGATTTAATTGTTGTATAAACTTTTTCCAGCTCCGCATCATATTCGGGGCCTAAGAATGCCAGCGGGGCAATAAGCGCGCCGGTACTTGTGCCGGTAACCACCGTGAATTGAGGACGGTTTCCGTTCTCTGTCCAGCCTTTAAGCAGTCCGGCGCCGAACGCGCCATCATTACCGCCGCCTGAGAGCGCCAGATAATCCATTACCGGATATTCGCCGTTCTTTTCGTAATAATCTTTATTGGCCTCTTTATATTGCTTTATGCGCTTTGCCACCACGTCATCAATTTTCTGTAGCGCCTCATCGCCCCAATATCTTATTTCGGGCGGGTAGCCCTTTACTACCGCCTTACTGACAACATCTTCCGGTATGGCATTATGCTTAACGGCTGCGGCACAGCCGGATGTAACAGCCAGACAAATAAAAACAATTGAACGTACAAATAAATTCATGGCTTCTATATGCCATAAAAGAAGATAAAAATAAAATGCGGGATTTAAAGGAATGGTGGGCGATTACGGACTCGAACCGCAGACCCTCTCGGTGTAAACGAGATGCTCTAACCAACTGAGCTAATCGCCCCCATAAAACAGCCTTTCGGCTTAAGGGACGGCCTGTTTAGCAAGTTTCAAAGCTATAGGCAACAAAAAAATAAGGGAAAATCGGGCAAAAAAAACGCCCCGGCGGAAGAATGGCAGTTTGCCAAGCCCGGCCGGAGCAGAATTTCTGTGTAATTCAAGTGGAAACTACTTGTTTACAACTTCTTTAAGTGCTTTACCTGCACGGAATTTAGGCTGGTTTGACGCAGGGATTTTGATAGTTGCGCCAGTGCGAGGGTTGCGGCCAGTTGTAGCTTTACGCTTTTGTACAAGGAAAGTACCGAAACCAACCAGACGAACTTCTTTACCTTTTTTCAGAGAAGAGCCGATTGAGTTGATTACCGCATCAACAGCGCGAGCTGCATCTGCTTTAGTTAGAGATGCGTTGTTTGCAACTGCATTTACTAGATCATTTTTGTTCATTGTTATTACCCTATTGGTTAACTAGATTAAACTTGCCCCAAACTGGCTGCCAGCAAGGCTTGCGAGCTGTTAGGAGAGACTTTTCCACATAATCTGAATTACAAAATCTTGTCAACAGGAAAAATTCTGAATGCGGCGGATTATACCGCTTTCAGTGTGGTTTTTATGCAAAACACAAAAAAGAAAATGCAGTGTCTCTTATATTAATATTATTATTGATATTATCTTCGGGTGAAAATTAATGAGGCAACCTTACGTCGTCGTCATTATCATCCTGTGCCAGTGCTTCATTTTTTATCTGCGCTGCAGATATTGGCTTAAGCGGCTTTGACAGAGCATTTTTCAATACTTCGTCAACTGTGCTTACCGGAATTATCTCAATATGGTTTTTCACATTGTCAGGAATATCTGCAAGATCTTTCACGTTTTCCATAGGGATCAGAACAGTTTTGATTCCGCTGCGAAGAGCCGCAAGAAGTTTTTCTTTCAAACCACCAATTGGCAATACGCGGCCACGCAGGGTTATTTCACCTGTCATTGCATAATGCGCTTTCACAGGATTTCCGGTTAGCACCGAAACTATTGAAGTGCACATTGCCACACCTGCTGAAGGACCATCTTTCGGCGTTGCGCCTTCAGGCACGTGAACGTGGATATCTTTATGCTGGTAATCACTCGGGCGAATGCCGAAATCATAGCAGCGTGAACGCACAAAGCTTGACGCAGCCTCAATTGACTCCTTCATTACCTTCTCAAGGTTACCCGTGCACTGGATTATACCTTTGCCTTTACCCGCAAGCGGGATTGCCACTGCTTCTATCTGCAATATATCACCGCCGGTTTCAGTGTAGGCAAGACCTGTAGTTATACCCACAAGGTCTTTAAGCTCTTTCTGACCGTATGAATATTTGCGGATCTTTGCAAATTTCTCAAGGTTCTTACGGTTTACCGCAACAGAAGTTTTCTTGCCGCTTACAATAAGCTTCACGGCTTTACGAACAAGGTTTGCAATTTCGCGTTCCAGTGAACGCACACCTGCCTCACGCGTATAATAACGTATCAGATCTACCAAAGCCTCATCTGTAACTTTCCATTCTTCTTTTTTCAGGCCGTGGCTTTCAAGAAGTTTTGGGATTAAATGGCGCTTTGCGATTTCCAGTTTTTCTTCTTCCGTGTAGCCTGAAACACGAATGATCTCCATACGGTCAAGCAGCGGGCGCGGAAGATTTAAACTGTTTGCGGTTGCAATAAACATTACGTCAGAAAGATCGTAATCTACTTCCAGATAGTGATCATTGAACTTGTTATTTTGTTCAGGGTCCAAAACCTCCAGCAGAGCAGATGAAGGATCGCCGCGGAAGTCATGGCTCATTTTATCGATCTCATCCAGCATCACCAGCGGGTTAGAGAACTTCGCTTTTTTCATGGACTGAATAATCTTGCCCGGCATTGCACCAATGTAAGTACGGCGGTGACCGCGAACTTCGGCCTCATCACGCATACCGCCAAGGGCGATCTTTGCAAACTGCCTGCCCGTTGCTTCTGCAATAGAGCGGCCAAGTGAAGTTTTACCAACACCCGGAGGGCCAACAAGGCAAAGAATCGGGCCTTTCATTTTGCCTGTGCGGCTTTGCACTGCCAGATATTCCAGTATGCGCTCTTTAACATTGCCGAGTGCGTAATGCTGTTTGTCCAGAACTTCTTCGGCGTGAACAATATCATCCTTAACTTCAGAAGGCTGGTTCCACGGAATAGAGGTAACCCAGTCTAAATAGTTGCGGATAACCGTAGCCTCGGCAGAAAGCGGGCTCATTGTTTTGAACTTTTTCAGTTCTGAGAGCGCTTTTTCCTTCGCCTCCTCAGACATTTTCAGTTCATTGATCTTTTTCTCGAAGTTGGAAACCTCGTCTTTGCCGTCTTCTTCATCAAGCTCGCGCTGGATGGCCTTCATCTGTTCATTCAGATAATAATCTTTCTGGTTCTTATCTATCTGGCCACGAACACGTGAACGGATTTTGCTTTCTGTCTGAAGCATACCAATTTCACGTTCAATGAAAGCCGATATCTGCTCAAGGCGGCGGTGTGCGTCTAAATCTTCAAGCAGTTCCTGCTTTTCAGAAATTTTAATAGGCATATAGCCTGAAAGAGCATCGGCAAGTTTGCCGGCGTCATTTATCTGGGAGGCCGCCGTCAGCATTTCAGGCGGAATTTTGCGGTTATGCTTTAAATATTCGCCAAACTGCTTGATAACTGTGCGCATAAGCGGCTCAGCCACACTGTTATTTGCCGGAATTTCAGTAAGGCTCTGAATCTCGGCCGTAGCGTGGGCATCGCCCTGCGTATAATTTTTAATGCTTGCACGGGTTTCGCCTTCAATAAGAGCTTTTACCGTACCGTCAGGCAGTTTCAGAAGCTGAAGGATAGAACAGACAATTCCTGTTTTATATATTTTATCCAGCGGAGGATCATCTTCCGTAGGTGATTGCTGGGTTACTAAAAATATTTTGCGGTTGCCTGCCAGAGCGGCTTCCAGAGCGGAAACCGAGCGGGAACGGCCAACAAACAAAGGTGCTATCATGCCCGGGAATATAACTATATCCCTAAGTAGAAGTACCGGATAGGTTTCTCTTGATGTCCTCTTGAACATGAAGGTAATGTAACACCGAAAATTAGCATTTCAAGATGCGTTTTTCATAAAGAATTTTTTGGCGGCAAGGCTACCAATAAAACTTGCCCAATAAAAGAATCCGCTTATATTGGCGCCCACAAAAAACAGTCAAATAATTTAAGGATATATATGAGCATTTTATCAGTACTGGCAGCAGCACCCGCAGCAACCGCAGGCGTACCGGAGGAAAACCCTCTTCTAAGCCTTATGCCTATATTGTTCCTGTTCGTTATATTCTATTTTCTTATCATTCGCCCGCAGCAGAAAAAATTTAAGCAGCATCAGGCACTTATCTCCTCTATCAAAAAAGGTGACAAGATCGTTCTTTCAAGCGGAATTATCGGCATTGTTACAAAAGCTGAAAACGAAGGCCTGCTTGAAGTTGAGATCGCAAAAGATGTTGTGGTCAAAGTAGTTGCGGCAACAGTTTCTAGCGTTGATGCAAAAGACAAGGTAAGCAACGATAACAGCAAAAAGAAAGCCGCGTAAAATGACAATCGGTACTAAACTTTATACAGCGTTTTTTGGCAGCAAGGTTGGCGATGATGAATTCGGCAACCGCTATTACAATTCATCTAAAGGCCGCCGCTGGGTTATATATAAAGGCATTGCCGAGGCTTCTAAAGTGCCTGCCGAATGGCACCGCTGGCTGCACAAGACAACCGATGAAGTTCCAAACAACGTTAAAAAAT
>CAYVII010000034.1:0-11391 GCA_964451475.1 uncultured Rickettsiales bacterium | reverse complement strand
CAGTTGTAAGTATAGAGTTCAGGTGGTTACAGTCCGTGCATGTCTGCAGTTCTGTGCGCATCTCGTTCTGGGTAACAAAGCCGTCACCGTTAACATCCCTTATTGCAAGGAACCTTACAGGGTAAGACGCCATACGCCTTAGCTCTGTAGGCATACCCGGTATGCCCAGCGTGAGGAATTCCAGACCGCTAAGCACCGCGTTACCCACATAGGCAGGGCCGTTATTGCCGTTATTCTGGTCATAGGCATAAGACATACCCATTACTATAAAGGCCTGTCCCGGCATATGGCTGGTGGTGCCCAGCTCAAAATTGCTGATACTATTATCAGGGTGATAACTGCTGAAAGCATATGCCTGCGTACCCGTACCTGTGTTAAAGGTGCGCGTTTCACAGGTTATTGAATATTCCCTCGGAAAGTCTGAATTAGAAGGCGCAAGACCGTTTGCAGTGCCGCTGTGGCTCCACATTACCTTCATTATTTTATTGTTGTCGCCACAGACATCACCCGTATTTGCCGAGTTGTAAAAAGGCGTACCGACCATCTTGATATTATAGCTGTAATCATTTGTAATGAACGGGAACATTGATATCGGGATAATAGTATCCGCAAGCGCGTTCAGATAATCCCTGCCGCCAAAATAGCGGTTCTGGTTATCCATATGGTAAGCTATCTGACCTTCGCGCGATATCAGGAAGGCGATATCATTAACCGTACTGTCGATACGGCGGCTCACAAGGTTGTAATTGCTAAATACAAGCATCCCGTAAAATAAAACAAGCACCAGAGGAAGCATAAGCGCAAATTCAATTGCCGCCGCGCCTTCTTCTGACCTTACTATGTTATTTTTTTTACGTATCATGTACCGAACTCGTTCCTTACAATAGTTACAGCATTGAGAGTTTCAGGCACAAAAGGCGTCATCAGGTTTGTACGCCCGCCCCATGTGAATTTTGCAGTATACAGCACGATCGCATTTCTCTGGTCCTGCGGTGAAGGAAATGTACCGCATGAATTGAACATTGAGGCAGGATCATCGGCAAAGCCGGCCAGCTGCGGCTGCACATTAAAGGTTGAATTGCCAGGCACTCGGTTGCCGTTTGCGTCTTTAGGCTCCTGCACGCTTATGATATTAGGGTAAACCCTTACACAAACCTGTAACGGGTGATCGGCATCTGCGCTTGAGCGCCATGTGCCCTGCATATATTGCTGCATAAGCGCATCCACCTCGTTCTGGCCGGAATATGCCTTTACCATACCCTGCCTTGCAACTGCCCTTAAGGCCTGCTGCATTGTGCTGTCTATGAATATGGTAAGACCAAATTCCAGCATACCGAGCAGTAAAAGGAAAAGTACCGGCGCAACAAGGGCAAACTCAATTGCCGTCGCGCCTTTTTTACCCAGATCTTTCAGTTTACGCATGGTGCCTGCCATCTACTCAACCAGCCTCACGCTTTGTGCCGCAATTGCCGCGAATACTTTTGATAAAGCCTCCTGCAAATAGCTTGGACTTGCTATACCTGTTGGGTTTGGCTGGCATTTTGTATTATTATTAACTGAGGCGCTGCATACACTTGTGTTATCGATATAAACACCGCGTTCGGTTGCAAGCACGCATCTTTTCAGCTTCTCATTTACAACGCTGTCAAACACAATGGCATATACGGTAATGCCCTGCTGGGTCATTGACTCGCATATCTTTACATAGTCCTCAACAGTGATAGATGCCTCAGGCGAGTGCGCATCACATGTTTCAGCCGTAGCTTTATGCACAGCGGTTGAGGGTTGCGGGTTGAATTCAAAGCCAAAGCCGCTATCTGCCCTGACCGCAGGGAAGTGGTTGTTCCTTGGAATAACCTCACTCATGTGGGACTGAACTTCGGAATTGGCAAGGCCGTCATTATCAAGACCGTCCGATACGAGTATTATATGCTTTGAAAGCTCGGCACTTGGCAGTTTGCTTACCCTGTCGGCAACACCATCGGCAAATAACGAATTATTGGCCTCGTAATAAGACATGTTAGCCCACTTACCCTGCCATTTGTTTGAAAGCATGCGCCATGACCATAACAAACCCTGAAATGCGGAAGTACCGCCACCCGGCTCATAATTTTTTGACTGCTCGGGCGATGCTATAAGTTCATCAGGTTTTGCGTTTGAAAGATTCCATCTTCCCGGAACATTCTCATAATGCCTGTAGTGGTCGGCAATATTCTCGCCCGCAGGTACGACATATCTTTTATCAAATTTATTGCCCGCATTTGAAAGACCGTCAATACCCCTGTCACTCGGTCTGCCGTAAATACCCGTTTTTGCGGTAAGCCTGCCGTCATTAGCGTAACCGGCAATTATGCTGCTTACAATGCTTGCATGCTTGTTAAGCGGCTGCACAACATAGTTAAGGTCTGCATATGCCATTGCCTGATAGTAGCAGCTGTAACGGTAGCAAAGGTTGGTGGTGAAAAAGTCGTTATAAAGCTTCCACGCATACATTTTGCGGTAATTTTTGTTTATAGTGCCGCTATAGCATGAGCCTTCGCAGGTCTCATCCTTTTCTCCGTCATCGTCTTTATCGCACGCATAGTCAGGGTGCTTACAGCGTATAGAGCGTGTACCCACATTCACGTTGGTTTGCACTAGCGGCCCCATATCCGTGCCATCCAGTTTGCAGAACGGCTCGGTGCGTCTGCCACCTGTATTGGCATCAAAATAGTTATCGGCCGCAGGGTTGATATGTGAATAGTTCACATCATAAGCTTTTACTTCGGTTGAAACACCAAGCATAGCAAGAACGGCAATTACTGTAAGATGCAGCTTTTTCATTTTTAAAAACTTTTTCATGATCAACCCGGGCCTCCGCCAAAACTACCGCCGCCGCCTATTCCGGCAGGAGGGCCACCGGGACCGGGACCGCCGCTACTGCTGCTGCTGTTATTGTTGCAACCCGCGTTAGGTGTGCATGTTGCACCGTCTTCGTAATATCCTTCGTAATAAGGGATATGGCTTTCATAGGTTTTGCAGTAACCGCAGCATGCCTCTTTTTCCCATGACATATAATAATCCCACGGATGCGAGCCGTAAGAAAGGAATTTGCTGTTATCGCTGTAAACATCGGTACTGTCACCCGCTACAAAATTTTTCACATCGTCACCGTCACGCGCCGTTAAAGGTATACGCTTAAGCTTTGCAAGATTTGCATCTGTCATACCCTGCGCACCGGCAATTATTGCCAGAGCCTCATCAGACTCAAGCTGGCTATTACGTGTCGGGCTGTCGTCAACCACAAAGTGGGAATATGAAGTGCCCAGATCCACCATACCGCGGAACGGAACAACACCCCAGTATGTTTCAGGCAATATGTCACTGCCGCCGCCATAAGATGCTACAAGGCCGTTAACAGTATTGTTAACCGCCTCCTGCAGTAATTCTATACGGCGCTTTGAGCTGCCCGGCTGTATCTGGTTCATGGAAGCAGATACGTCCAGCGCAAAAACTATTTCGGCATTACCGAAAGTCGCAAGATTGGCAACTGCATAGCTGCATACTTTATGGTCTGTCTTCTGGCTGCCTTCCTGAGTTGGGGCGGCATTGTACCTGTCATCTACAAGGAAACATCCGTCCACCCTGATCCTGTCAGGGTAGTTGCGGCCGCTGCTTGTAAGATATGTAACTTCCACGCTTGTTTCATCAAGCTCGGCCTGCTGGTCATTATCACCGCCAACTTTTGAATTGGCCTTGAATGCCTCAATCACTCTGGGGCGAAGCTCCGCAGTTGTAGGGTTGTTGTTGTTCTGGTTCTTTATACGCAATTCACTAACTACCTGCGCAGCCATCAGCACCGATGCATCCGCCGCTCCCTGAGTATTGAATTTTTGTGTCTGCTGCTGACCAAGGTCAAAAGTAAGAAGCAGCATCCCAAGTATTGCCGACATTGCCAGTGCGATTATTATCGCCACTGCGCCGGACCTGTCATCCAGGATATTAAATTTCAATTTGCGCATCCGTAAAATATAGCAAAAACCCTATAAAATAAAAGTTAATTTTACCTAACATGACCTGCTGTCATAAATATTTCACAGACATGTGACCATGCCCTGCAGGTTATAAAATATCAGAACTTGCCTGATGCGTATTTCATGAAGAAACGGCGTAGCGCAGGTATCTGGTTAACCGCCCCCAAACCAATATCGCGTGCCAGCTTCAGCGGCAATATATTATTAGAGAACAAACGGTTTATCTTATCAGTGGCAAATATCATGGCGCCGTTATCCAGCTTGCGCAGCCTTTCATATTCATCTGTTACATAGGCAGATGAAATTTCAAGCCCCAGCTTTGCGGCACTGCTTATTTTATCGGTCAGCAGCTCGGCATCGCGGAAGCCAAGGTTAACCCCCTGCCCCGCAATAGGGTGGATGGAATGGGCAGCATCACCAACCAGCATTATGCCGTCCTTTGCATATGTTTTTGCATGCACAAGCTCAAGAGGGTACAGCCACCTGCCCGGCAGCGCCTTCACGTTGCCCAGATAATTTACGCGCTTTGCGATCTCGGCATTAAAATCCTCGTCTGTCATTTTAAGATAGATAGAGGCAAGCTCTGAAGGCTCTGTCCATACCAGTGATGAACGGTTATTACCAAGCGGAAGGCACGCAAAAGGCCCCGCCGGAATAAAATGCTCATGCGCCAGACCCATATGCGGCAGCTCGTGCTCAATAGTACAGACAATCGCGCTCTGGCCGTATTTGCGGCTTTTAACATCAATGCCCGCAATTGAACGCACCTGCGAATTTTTTCCGTCGGCCGCTACAAGAAGTTCATATTGCAGGACTTCTCCGCCTTTTAGCTTCAGGGCTTTCTTTTCCGTATCAATATTTTCAAGCTCGGCCGGAGCAATGACCTTCAGGCCCGATAAACTTGCAGCACGCATATGCAGCGCATGTCGGGTATGACGGTTCTCAACTATATAACCGAAAGGTTCATCACCGATTTCCGTATGGTCAAAATGCAAAAACAGGCTGGAGCCGAATTCCGAAACGCGGATATCTTTTATAGGCTCTGCATGCTCAGCCATCAATTTCCATACGCCTATCTTCTCAAGGAACTTATATGAACGCCACGCAATGGCACTAACACGTCCGTCAAAATTCGGCTGTAGCTGCGCTTCAGGTTTTTCGCGGTCTATCACGGTAACATTCAGGCCGGCTTCGGCCAGCGCGATACCCAGCGTCATGCCCACCATGCCGCCACCCACAATAACTATATTCGATTGATGGTTGTTTTTTTCCATATTAGGTATATTTAGCACCTCATGACCAAGATCGCCACATGGAATATCAATTCTGTACGCTTACGCAGCCATCATATCGCAAATATTGATGCCGATATTCTCTGCCTGCAGGAAATGAAGTGCGAAAACAGCCAGTTCCCTACCGCAGCAATGGAAAAGCTTGGTTACAAATATCATTATATACGCGGCGAGAAATCATATAACGGCGTTGGGATATTCTCTAAAGTTCCCTTAGCAGATGTCGAGATGCTGGATTTTGGCGGACGCATCCAGGCACGCCATATATCGGTAAAACTGCCCGAGGGCACCCGCCTGCATAATTTCTATGTTCCCGCAGGGGCAGATATTCCAGACCCTATAACCAATCCGCATTTTGCACACAAGCTGCAGTTTATTGATGATATGGCAGCCTATTTCGGCAAGCTTAAAGATACTGAGAAACACATTCTTGTAGGTGACCTGAACATCGCACCCGGCGAACATGATGTCTGGAGCCACAAACAGTTATTGAACATTATTTCCCATACACCTATTGAGATTGAGAAGATGGGCAATTTATATAAAAGCCTTGGCTGGGTTGACTCATCGCGCCATTTTGTTCCTGAGGACCAGAAACTTTACAGCTGGTGGAGCTACCGCAATAAAGACTGGAAAAAATCTAACCGCGGCCGCCGCCTTGACCATATCTGGGTAACCAGGCCACTGCAGGGAAGCCTAAAAAGCCACCATGTAATGAACCATGCGCGTGACTGGGAAAAACCTTCAGACCATGTTCCGGTGATAACCGAATTTAATTTATAGTCTCTATTTTGAAGTGAACATGAAATATGTCTGCGCCGCCCTTGCCTGGCCTGAGGTACAGTCTACGGTAAAATCACCATAATCTCCATACGCACACACAACTTGTACATTGCCGAATTTATTCCTAAGCGCAAGCCCCTGCAAAGGGTCAACGGTCACTGAAATACCGTCTATCCCGTACTGAAGCGGGAATTCTGTGGCGCCGTAATAATAAGCTTCCGCTGCCGGCCCTTCATTTTTGATTTTAGTTACGGGCACGCTTAAGCCAAATCTTGGGTTAAAATAATAATCTGCCGGCCAGAAATCATCGCACGCACCGTTTATCAGCCCCCATGGTATATATTCTTTACCGCCAAGCATATTTGACTGGGATAAATGCGTCCATGCCTGACTTTGCTCATTTGCAGAAAGGTCCCCCGGCTTTGTGCAGCCCGAATAATCATTATCCATACGGCCGTTATTATTGCCTGCGGGATCGAACATAGGTGAATCACCGGGATAGGATTTATAATTATTATAAAAATTCGCGCCGGCTATTTCATATTGCTGCAACTGGGTAGCCAGTTTATTCACCTTTGCACTCTCGATCACGGCCTGCGCTGCCAGTATCCCGCCTATAAGTAAACCAATAATTACCAGCACTATCGAGATTTCAACTAAAGTAAAACCGCTTCGCATATTTCA
Source organism: uncultured Rickettsiales bacterium (assembly GCA_964451475.1). Taxonomy (GTDB): domain Bacteria; phylum Pseudomonadota; class Alphaproteobacteria; order Rickettsiales; family 21-14-0-20-44-7; genus CAYVII01. Next base: position 4,619 of record CAYVII010000034.1, on the reverse strand, counting down.
TCATGCCACAGCACGGTGAAAGAACGGTTAAAACTACATTCAATTATTACTATTATGCCCTTAAACCGCTGGAATGCCTAGCGTTGCAATTTTCTGGCCTTTGCTTTACCAAGCTCACGCTTAACACGCTTATGGCGTGAATATGTACGCAGCAGCAAAGCGGCAAGAGCTGTAAAAGCAACCGCATAAGCGGCAAATATGTATATTCCGTATGACATGAGTGGTTGTAATAATAGCCGTCTTAAAATAAAAAGGAAGAATGAAAACCTTACTCATCATTGCAGGGTCAGATAGCGGCGGCGGCGCAGGCATTCAGGCCGATATAAAAACCGCGTCCGCACATAATGTTTTTGCGACCACGGCCATTACGGCTCTTACCGCGCAAAATACGCTCGGGGTTTCAGGAGTGGTTGATACTCCGCCCGAATTTGTAGCGCAACAGATACGTGATGTAATAACAGATATTGGCGCAAATGCCGTAAAACTGGGCATGCTGAGCAATGCAAAAATAATTGAAGCAATCCACAGCGCACTCTTTCCTGTACCGGAATTTCTGGTACTTGATACTGTTATGCTGGCAAAAGGCGGCACTGCACTTTTAAAGCCCGATGCGGTTGAAGCCCTGAAAACATTACTTATACCCATAGCAACCATAGTTACTCCCAATATACCGGAGGCGGAAGTGCTTGCCCAAATGAGCATCGGCAACACTGCCGATATGTTGACCGCGGCTCTTAAAATACAGGGTCTTGGAGCAAAAGCCGTACTGCTAAAAGGCGGCCACCTGGAAGATGATAAAGTGACAGATATCCTGCTTACCCAAAAAGGCCACGAAAGCATAATCCATGACCGCATACGTACAAAGAATACCCACGGCACCGGCTGCACACTTGCAAGCGCCATTGCCTGCAACCTTGCAAACGGCCTGAATCTTAACGAATCCGTAAAAAAAGCGGCAGATTACGTGCACCGCGCCATAGCCTCTGCCCCTAAAATAGGTAGCGGCCACGGCCCGCTTAACCACTTTGCCTGGGGTCATCATAAGAATTACGTTTGACAACTGCGGATTTGTTATATATAAGGCGCTCCCTAATTAAAAATTTTGAGGATCTTATGAAAGCTGGCATCCACCCTGATTACCATGAAATTACAGTAGTTAACACTGATGGTACTGAATTCAAAACACGCTCTACTTACGGTAAGGCAGGTGATAAACTTCGTCTTGATGTTGATCCTAAAACTCACCCGGCATGGAACAAAGGCGGTTACCTTGTAATGGAAAACGTTGGCCAGATGGACAAATTCAAAAAACGTTTCGGCAACTTCAAGATTGGTGCTTCAGGCAAAAAAGCGGCAGAAGCAAAAACAGAAAAGAAAGAAGACAAGAAATAGTCCTTTTCTTCATAAAACACTTAAAAACCCCGCGAAAAAACTTTCAGCGGGGTTTTTTATTTCTATAATCCCCATATAATCGCCATATGTTTTACGCTCCGGACTTTATTTTTATTACCGATAGCAAGCGGGTTGATGCCGTCACAACCTGCAAAAAACTGCCTGCCGGTAGCGCCGTTATATTGCGTGATTATGATATGCCCCAACAAGAGCGGGAAAATCTTGCGCTTTCTTTACAAAATATATGTAAACTGCAAGGCTTGCTGCTTTTGATAGGAAAAACCCCTGAACTGGCCCGTAAAATAAACGCTGACGGCGTGCATTTACCTGAATTCATGGCAAAACAGGCTTGTTCGCTGCGCCGCAAAAACCCCGCATGGCTTATTACAGCAGCCGCACATTCAAGGATTGCCGCATATAAAGCGGCAATGGCAGGCGCAGATGCCGTCCTGATATCACCGGTATTTGCAACGGCCAGCCACCCTAATATAACCGCACTGGGCATCCACAGGGCAAAAAACATGGTTTTACCCTATATATATAGCTACGCGCTGGGGGGTGTGGCACCGGCGGATTTGAAAATTCTAAAATCCATTGGATTTCAAGGGGTTGCGGCAGTCTCAGGCTATAAATAATGTGGTTTTGGCGCAACATTTTGCCTTCTAAAAACCCCGTTTCCCAAGATTTTTGATATTCCCTCTTGCATAGTTTCCCAATTTTTATATATATGTCCGCAAACGCGCTGCGAATAAGCAGTAATATGTTAAACCGCGAGCCGTTTAAGTTCTTTGTTGTTTCCCTATTTTTTCGGGGTTTCGGCAAGGTAGTTAAATAAGGTTCGCTACTTAAGTAGTGTTCAATAACAAAAAAGGATAAAACATGAAAAAATTACTTTCAACTACAGCTATCCTTGGCGCTGTTGCTTTCGCAACTTCTGCCAATGCAGCTGACCTTCAGGTAAATGTAGGCGGTTTCTTGGACTTCCAAGCTGGTTACACTTCTGATGATATCGTTGGTGAAGCAGGTGCTCTTACTAACGCTAACGAAATCAACTTCAACAACGATGCTGAGATCCACTTCTCAGTTGACGGTAAAGCTGACAACGGCCTTGAATACGGTGCTGTAATTGAACTAGAAGCTGACATCAACGGCGGTGACGCTCAAGATGGCGGTACTAACGCAGACAAAACTTACGTATTCCTACAAGGTGGTTGGGGTCGCGTTGAACTAGGTGGCAACACTGACGCTTCTGAAGCTCTATCTGTAAACTCTTCTACTTTCGCTTCAGCGACAGGTGGTGTTGATGGTGACTTCTACCGTTACATCGATATCGCTGGCAACGGTGCTGCAGGTACAGTTCTTACTGGCTTCACTGGCATCATCCGTCCTGACCTAGTACTAGCTAACGCTGGCAACGGCACTACAGCTGGTGTTAACGAAGACGCTACAAAAATCACTTACTACTCTCCACGTTTCGCTGGCTTCCAGGCTGGTGTAAGCTACGCTCCGAACTCTGGTTCAACTGGCGTATCTGCTCCAACTGCTGCTGGTTTTGAAAACGTTCTAGCTGGTGGTATCAACTACGCTGCTCAGTGGGATTCAGTTGGTTTCAAAGCTGCTCTAACTGGTCAAACTGCTGACGCGAAAGCGGCTGGCGTTAATGACCTAGAAGCTTGGGACATCGGTGCAAACCTTACTTTCGCTGGCTTCACTGTTGGCGGTTCATACGGCGACTGGGATGACTCTCTAGGCGTTGGCACGGATGCTGACTACTGGGATGCCGGTGTAGGTTATGAATTCGGTGCATTCTCTGCATCTGCCACATACCTAGACTCTACAGTTGAAACTGGTGCTGTTGAAGATGAATTCGAAAACATCGTTCTTGGCCTAGACTACAAACTAGCTCCTGGTCTAGTACCATACGCTGAAGTTTCGTTCTTTGAATTCGACGGCGCTGGCGCTGGCGTTGCGAACGACAACGAAGGCACTGTAGTTATCCTAGGTACTGAACTATCATTCTAATTGATAGCTTAGTCTAGAAACTAAAGAATTGAGGGCGGTGGAAATTTCCACCGCCCTTTTTCTTTGTTGTGTACCATCCTACCTGCCTTAACTCCACAGGGAGAAAATAAAAAACCCGCATCGAGCGGTTTTTTTCATCCGGAGTTATAAATGTCAGGATAACAGCTTCTCAGCCGCCGCACGGGCCTCTGCAGTTATCTCGGCGCCTGCAAGCATACGCGCCAGCTCTTCCTTACGCTCTTTCGCGTCAAGCTCTTCAAGGTTAGTAATATTAGCACCTTTCACGGTCTTTTTGCTGACCTTTAAATGATGGGTCGCGCAGGCAGCAACCTGTGGCAGATGCGTAACCACAAATACCTGCATATTCTTACCAAGCTTTGCAAGCCGCTCACCGATACTTGCAGCAACCGCACCGCCCGTACCTGTATCGATCTCGTCAAATATAACCGTAGGCGCCGATGAAACACTGGTAAGAACCACTTTAAGCGCCAGCATAAAGCGGGATATCTCACCGCCCGACGCCACATCATCAAGGCTTGCCAGCGGCACACCGGGATTGGTAGATGCATAAAATTCGGCTTTGTCAGTACCTTTTGCCGTAGCGGTAACATCAGAAAAACGCACTTCAAAACGCGTACCCTGCATAGCGAGCGGCTTAAGTTCCGCCAGCAGCAACTTCTCAAGCTTCTGAGCCGCCCTTTTACGCGCGTCGGATATCTTTACAGCCTGTTTGCCATACTCGCCCCCTAAAACAGCATTCCGCTCTTCCAGGGCCTTTATATTGCTTTCTGCATCGGTAATAAGTTTTAGCTTCTCTTCCGCATCCTGCTTATATTGCGCCAACTGATCCGGCGGGCAGTCATATTTACGGCTAAGGTCACGGATGCTAAACAGCCTGCCCTCGATCTTTTCAAGTTCAGACTCATCATATCCGCCTTCATTGGCCAGCCTTTCCAGCTCACGGAAAGCTTCAGAAACTTCAATGGATGCACGCTCAAGGATATCTATGGCCGTTTTAAAACGCTCACTGCCTGCGCGTATAAGCAGCTTTTGCGCCGAAATTATTGCACTATCAACATTTTTGCCTGCACTAAGCTCATCAACTGCACTGGTTATTATTGATGCGGTTTTCTCAAAATCCATCATCGCCCGGCGGCGGTCTGCAAGCTGCTCTTCCTCACCTTCCTGCGGGTCAAATTCTTCAA
>CAYVII010000033.1:0-11705 GCA_964451475.1 uncultured Rickettsiales bacterium | reverse complement strand
ACACATGAGGAGCTAAAATGAAAAAATTACTTGCAGTAACAGCAATAGCAATGTGCTTCGGCGCGGCGCAACCAAGCATGGCATTTGGCGGTGATGACCGTCCGAGCAAAGAAGAATTCAAAAAAATGACGCCTGAGGAAAAAAAGGCTTTCTTTGCAAAAAAAGAAGCTGACTGGAAAAAGCTTTCTAAACAGGAAAAGCTGAAGATCATTGAAGAAAAACGCGCGAAACGTCTGAAAAAAATGGACGAGAAGTGGAACAAAATGAGCGATGACGAGAAGATCAAATTCGTTGAAGAACGCCACGAGAAACGTAAAGAGCGTTTCGGTAAAAAGGGACATGATGCTGAGTAAACGCAAGCTATCATTAGTACCTAAGACTGAGGAGAAGGGATCTTTGCCCGAAAGGAATTTCGCGGCAGAGATCGCCTCGGGCGATCAGCAGGCATTTTCTGACTTCGTGAAGGAAAAGGCGCGCTATTACTACCATGTTGCATATCGCGTTACGCTTAACCGTGAAGCGGCGGAAGATGCAGTGCAGAATGCTTTTGCCAAACTTTGGGAAAAGCGTGAGACTATAAAAGAAGACGGGAACTTAAACGCATGGCTTTACCGCGTTGTGGTGAATATTGCGATAGATGATAAAAGACGAATAAAATTCGCCGAGCTGCATGAAGAGATTGCAGAAGGTGAAAGCGGGGAAGACACTCTGGAAAAGAATGATACCTCGGAAAAAGTTGCAAAAGTGCTTTCCACGCTGCCCCCGAGGCAAAGGGCAGCTGTCATGATGGTATATTATGACGGTGTCAGCCAGAAAGAGGCGGCGGAGGCAATGGATATTAACTTAAAGGCGCTGGAGTCGCTGCTATCACGCGCGAAGGCGGTTTTAAAGGAGAAATTGGTATGAAAACTGAAGAATTAAAAGACAATGATATAAAAAATCTTTTTGCAGGACTTAAAATAGAAGAGCCTTCTGCAAATTTTGAAGAATGCATCATAAAGAATGCTTTCAACCGGCGTATAGTTAAACAAAGCTACTTCCCGCGTTTTGCGGCAATGGCTGCAATGTTCCTGTTCATTTTCTCTTTCGGCATAATGAACTTCGGCAGCCAGCAAAGCGCCGATGACTACGCCAACCTTGTTGACGATAGCTGGATAGTGAATGATGACGATGTTTACGGCGATATTATCGTAGCTTACAGCTCTTAAGCCAAGATTTAATCCAATAATTTAGGCCAACAGCTTATCAAGCTCACCTTTATCATTTAGCGCATAAAGGTCATCGCAGCCGCCAATATGCTGGCCGTTGATGAATATTTGCGGTACGGTTTTACGTCCACCGGCCTTTTCAACCATCTTTACGGCAGTTTCAGGGTCATTGGTTATGTCAATCTCCTGAAATTGCTGCTTTTTTATTTCCAGCAGCTTTTTTGCCTTAACACAATAAGGGCAATAATCTTTTGTATAAATGATGATTTCTGTCATTGCGAACCTCTCTGTTTTATTATAAACAATGCGGCATTATGATAAAAGTAAAAACCGCACTTATTTCTGTTTCCGATAAAACCGGAGTTGTTGATTTTGCCAAAGGCCTTTCAGCGCTTGGTGTACAATTAATTTCAACCGGCGGCACGCACGCTAAAATTAAAGAAGCGGGCATTGCCGTAAAAGATATCTCTGAAGTTACCGGCTTCCCCGAAATTATGGATGGCCGCGTTAAAACGCTTCACCCAAAAGTTCACGGCGGCCTGCTTGCAGTGCGTGATGATGCTGAGCATGTTCAGGCAATGCAACTGCACGGAATAGGTGAGATAGATATGGTTGTGGTGAACCTATACCCGTTTGAAGAAACGGTTGCAAAAGGCGCAGCAGCAAATGAGATCATTGAGAATATAGATATCGGCGGCCCTTCAATGATCCGCTCGGCAGCAAAGAACCACAAATATGTTGCCGTGGTTACTGACCCCGCAGATTACGGCTGGATTTTAAATGAACTAAAAGAGAACGGCCAGCTAGGGCGTGAGCACGGCAAAACACTAGCCGCAAAAGCATTCGCGCGCACAGCGGCTTATGATGCCGCAATAGCAACATGGTTTGCAGGCTATACATCAAATGACCTGTTCACAGAGAACCTGAACATTAACGCAAAAATGCGCCAGAAACTACGCTACGGTGAAAACCCTCACCAGCAGGCCGCATTCTACGTAACTTCCGATATCGCAGGCATTGCCAACGCAAAACAACTGCAGGGCAAAGAACTTAGCTATAATAATATCAATGATACTGACGCGGCATTCCTTCTTGTAAGTGAATTCAAAGAACCTGCGGCAGTTATTGTTAAACACGCTAACCCATGCGGTGTTGCGGTTGGCAAAACACTTGCTGAAGCTTACACAAAAGCACTGGCGGCAGACCCTGTTTCAGCCTTCGGCGGTATAATTGCCCTGAATAAAGAGATTGATGAAGCAACCGCAATTGAAATCGCAAAACTATTCGCCGAAGTTATTATCGCGCCCGAAGTTTCTGCAAAAGCGGCTGAGATTTTCAGCGCTAAAAAGAATCTCCGCGTCTTAATAACCGGCAAAATGCCTGAAAAAACTACAGGCGTTTCAATCAAATCAGTATCTGGCGGTTTGCTGGTGCAGGAGCTTGATAACGCTAATCTCAAGGCCGATGACCTTAAAGTAGTTTCTAAACGCGCCCCTACAGATGCTGAACTTGCAGACTTACTATTTGCATTCACTGTAGTTAAGCACGTTAAATCAAACGCGATCGTTACTGCTAAAAACCAAACCAGCAGCGGCATTGGCGCAGGCCAAATGAACCGCGTTGGCAGCGTTGGCATAGCAACTTCAGGTGATGTTAAAGGCCATGTTCTGGCTTCAGACGCCTTCTTCCCGTTTGCCGATGGCGTTGAAACTGCCGCAAAAGCAGGCATAACCGCCATCATCCACCCGGGCGGCTCAGTGCGTGACCAGGAAGTGTTTGACGCAGCCGATGCCGCAGGCATAGCAATGGTTACCACCGGCATCCGCGTATTCCGCCACTAATTTAAAACATACCAATAAAAAACCCCGCGAGATAATCTGGCGGGGTTTTTTTATCTATAGCTTAAAAGCTTAAGCAGCTTCCGCTTCATCTGCATCATCGGCAGAAGGAATCATGCCAAGAGCCGCTTTGTAAACATCAATTAGCGTATCAATCTCTTCGCGCTCGGCTGCATCCAGCTTACGAAGTGATATAACTTTACGCATGATCTTCACGTCAAAACCATTGGCTTTCGCTTCCGCGAATACTTCTTTGATATCTTCCGCGATAACTTTTTTATCTTCTTCTAAACGCTCAATGCGCTCAATATATTGGCGCAGGTGCTGGCCTGAAACGCCGCCGTAATTTGTAGCTTTTGCCATGGTAAAATCTCCTATTTCTAATTTCTTTCGAATAATGCGTGGTTGGCCAGTTTATCAGCAAACTCGGGCGCATCAAGTGCAGATTTTGTACCTTCTGCATATTTTTTCAGGAACTCCAGGCTTACCTCGCAAGTCAGTTTCATAACCGTAATATCTTTGGCCGAAAACTTGTTTTGCCTGCGCTGGGCGGCAAACACCATATGGTCGGCCCACTCAAAAATAACTAAGTACTGGTTACGGCATTTAATATTATCAAAAGGTATGCGGCGCTGGATAGGTTCAAAAAAACCAAACGGGCTATCGTCAAACTTTCCGGTAATATGCAGCATCGGTATTTTTATTTCATCATAAGCATGCTCAGGGTCGGTCAGTACCGCGTGCGGGCTCATGATGATAGCGCATTTAATGCGCGGCTCGCGGATATCGGTATCAAACCCGCGTTTGCTAATATCTTGCCCCGTAAGTATCAGCGTTGTGTAAGAACCAAAGCTATGGCCTGCCATAACAACCTCATCCAGCCCGAACTCATTCATAATGAATTTGCAGTCAATAGCAGGGTTTACCTGGTTGGCAGGCTCATCGGCAGCTTCTTTAAGTGCCTGGAAGGGGCGCTTTTCCTTAAGCAAAGCCGCATCGATCCCCACATGGGTAGGGTGGTAACATTTATAACCATGCGCCGCCATAAACTCGGCAAAATATTTATAAGTCTCGCAAGAGCCGCCAAGCCCATGCGAAAATATGATAGTGCCTTTCTGCTCCCCGCGCGGGAAGTAAATTTTAACCGGCACTTCACGCTGTCGGGATTTATCAAATAACGTCTGGATTTCAGATTCTATCATTAGCCGTTCAGGCGGTTAAGCGCATTTACATAAGCCTTGGCAGAAGCCACAAGCGTATCAACATCGGCCGCATTGCCGTTTATCACACGTCCGTCCTTAGTTTCCAAACGTACTAAAACCTCTGCCTGCGAATCCGTTCCCTGCGTCACTGCCGAAACCTGATAAAGCTTCAGCTTGCCTTTTTCACCGCATATCTTCTTGATAGCTTTGAACACTGCATCAACAGGGCCGTTGCCTTCTGTTTTGGCTTTTTTCACTTTGCCTTTAACAATAAGCGCAATTTCTGCTTTTTGCACTTTGCTGCCGCACACAACTTTAAGTGACTTGAACTTTATCTTGTCGCCCTCAGTGCTTGCGCCGTCATCAACAATCGCAATGATGTCTGCGTCATAAACATCTTTTTTCTTGTCGGCCAGATCCTTGAATTTCGCGAACGCATCATTCAAAGCATTATCGCCAAGTTCAAAGCCAAGTGATTTCAATTTATCCTTAAAGGCATGGCGGCCTGAAAGTTTACCAAGCGGCAAACTGTTTTTAGTAAGGCCAATGCTTTCAGGGCGCATGATTTCATACGTCTCAGGATTTTCCAATACACCGTGCTGGTGAATACCGCTTTCATGCGCGAACGCATTAGCGCCAACAATTGCCTTGTTGTTCTGCACAATAAAGCCCGTGAACATTGAAACCTGCTTAGAAAGTTTGCTTATATGCTCGGTCACCACGCCAACATCAAAATTCAAAAAGTCCTGACGGGTCTTGATCGCCATTACAACTTCTTCCAAAGCCGTATTACCCGCACGTTCACCAATACCGTTGATGGTACATTCAATCTGGCGCGCGCCTGCCTGAATGGCAGAAAGGCTGTTGGCCGTAGATAAACCTAAATCATTCTGGCAGTGAACAGATATGATTGCTTTATCAATATTGCTCACTTTGTTTTTTATGTTGCGGATAAGGTCTGCATATTCTTCAGGGATAGCAAAACCCACAGTGTCAGGGATATTCACCGTAGTTGCGCCGGCCTTGATTGCCGTTTCCAAAGCTTTGTACAAATAATCACGGTTAGAGCGCGTTGCGTCCATTGCAGACCACTCCACGTTGTCTGTATATTTACGGGCGTGTGAAACTGTTTTGGTAATAGCATCCAGCACTTCTTCCTTAGTCATCTTGAACTGGTATTTAAGGTGGATATCGGAAGTAGAGATAAAAGTATGTATGCGTGATTGTTTTGCAGGTTTCAAAGCTTCACCTGCCGCTTCAATATCACCAATTTTGGCGCGTGCAAGGCTGCACACAACGGCATGTTTGGTACGTTTTGCAATTTCATTCACTGCGTTAAAATCACCTTTTGATGCAGCGGCAAAGCCGGCTTCAATAACGTCAACGCGCATCTGGTCAAGGCTGTCGGCAATGGCGATCTTTTCTTCAACTGTCATTGCTGCGCCGGCAGATTGTTCGCCATCGCGTAAGGTGGTATCAAATATAATGATTTTTTCTTTTTTGCTCATAAGAATAGGTTGTATATCAGGGTTTTGCTGCTGTTTCAACTGCTGGAGTTTTAACAATATAAATCAGGGAAATGGCCCGCTTTGGCCGGTGCGCGAATAATTACAGGGCAGCGCCCGCGAGCAGCAGCGCATTAAGCGTAAGCTTAAGGCGGTGATTTACAGAAATGGCTGCTTTGTTAGTCATAGACAAATGTTTAAATATAATTAATATTAAAGTCAAGATATTACTTTTGGGAAAATATGCAGGTAGCTTTTATCTCTGATCTACACGCGGGTTCCGAGCGTTATAGCCTTGAGCATATGGGGCGTATAGGCGTTATTATGCAGCAGTGTGAAGAAACGTTTCTTAACGGTGATATGCTGCAAATATCTGTCCCCACCACAGAAATTCGCGGTTTTGATGATCCGCAATATCATGAGGGGATACTCAGCCGCACAAAAAACTTTTTGCCTTTTATTACGGGTCTGTGCAGGTCAGCGCCTAAAGCTACCGTAAACTATCTTGCAGGTAACCATGACGGTTCCAAATTCTTTTGCGGCCTCATGAATAACTGGCATCCTGATTTTGGGCCAAAGCCGGCCAATCTGCATTTCCATGAACATGGCTACTGCCTGTGGGGCAATATGCTGGTTTTACATGGTGACGGCTTTTACGAGCCAACCCGCAACCGCCGCGGTTCTGTAATTAGTGAAATGGCAGAAAGTATAAAACTTGAGCAAAAAATTCAGGCAGCCCTTGGTGATGAATTTAATAATGTGGAACATATTTTTGGCGGGCATAACCACAGGGCTAACCCTGGCGTTTTGCTGCCAAGCGGACGCAAGGTTTATAACTCAGGCTCATTTAGCAACCAGTACGGCAACGGCATAATATTTGTGGCGCAGGCAGAATACGCAATCAACGGCATAAATATATCATCCGTGCAGCCATATTATTTAAACCCGCCTGAAATGCTGCATATGTGCTATGATTTTGATCTTAGCCTTACCAATGTTTTCGTAACACCTGAAGCTTATCCGAACGGCATGACGCGTGATATGATGCGCGACCCTGAGTTCATGCTGGCAAGCATTGTCCATTCAATAATGGCAGGCTACCGCGTTTCCATCACAACATACAAAGAGCCTGAATATATCAATTATATCCAAGGTGGCCTGCGTGCTATGGGCGTTTCCGAGCTTGCAATGACCGAGATCGAGATAGTCGCAAAATACAACCCTACCAATAAAACACCTGAGCATACGGGGAAGGGTGAACATATAGATGCAGCCTGGGCAAAACACGTGCACCGTTGTCCTTCGCTTGCGCGCATAAAACCAAAACATGTGCTGATAGATGATAGGGATGATATAAGATATCTGGCGCAGCGCGCCGGCATAACTACAATAAACCCCATGAGATACGGCTATCAGGATGAAATGCGTCAGCTATTCGCAGAAGCCGCCAAAGCCCGCCCCGCAAACTGGATAGCGCACTAATATTTCAAAAGCTCTTTCACAAAATAAGGTAATGTTTCGCCTGCTTTGCCGGTAATACGCCTGTCAAAATAAGGGCTGCTTGTAGGTTCTAAATTTATTTCTACCGTTTCCGCGCCTGCCATTTTTGCCGCTTGCACAAAACCCGCCGCAGGGTAAACATTACCCGATGTACCGATTGAAAGGAACATATCGGCCTTTTCCAGCGAGTCATATATCCTCTCCATCTCCAGCGGCATTTCGCCGAACCATACAATATGCGGGCGGAAGTCGGTTCCGCTTAAGTCCTCGCTGCATGCATAAACATTGCCGCTTTCCATACAGCGCTTGCTAAGCAATTCACCATGCATATGGATAAGTTTTTTTGAACCTGCGCGTTCGTGCAGGTCATCCACATTTTGCGTAACCAGTAAAAAATCATGCTTCCAGTTCTTTTCAAGCTCAGCCAAAGCAATATGCCCCGCATTTGGCTGCACTGTTTTAAGCTGTGCGCGGCGCTGGTTATAAAAACGCTGCACCAGCTCAGGGTCACGCTCAAAACCTTCGGGAGTAGCAACATCTTCAATGCGGTGGTCTTCCCAAAGCCCATCAGAAGCGCGGAAGGTACGTACGCCGCTTTCGGCCGATATCCCTGCGCCTGTCAAAATGACAATATTCACTCTACAGACCAGTTGATGGTCTCGCCCGCCATAAGCGGGATGATGCGTCCTTCGGCGGTATCAATATATTCGGCAATGCGCTGCGGCTTTTTAACAAGCGTAATGTTGCCCGTATTGTAAGGCAGGCCGTAAAATTCCGCGCCGTTCCTGCTCATGAAATTCTCAAATTTCTTTTGCGTTTCCTCGCGGCTTAGGTCTTCCGCATCAAACACTTCGGCATACAGCTCAACTGCGTTGGTGCTGTTAAAGCAGCCTGCGCAACCGCATGAATGTTCTTTTTTAAATTGCAGGTGAGGGGCGCTGTCGGTACCTGCAAATATTTTTTTATTGCCGCTAAGTGCAGCCGCCACAAGTGCCTCGCGGTGTTCTTCGCGCTTCAATACAGGCAGGCAGTAATAATGCGGGCGCACGCCGCCAACCAGCATATGGTTGCGGTTAAATAACAAATGCTGCGGAGTGATGGTCGCCGCAATATTATCGTTACTGCCAAGCACAAAACTTGCCGCCTGGCGCGTTGTAATATGCTCGAACACTATCTTTAATTTAGGGAATTTCATGGTAAGAGGTATCATTACGCGCTCAATAAAAACTGCCTCGCGGTCAAAAATATCAATTTCCTTATTCGTAACTTCGCCATGCACAAGCAGCGGTATGCCGTGTTCTTCCATTGCTGCCAGCGCGGCTTCAGTCTTGCTGATATCGGTAACTCCATGGTCGGAATTTGTGGTTGCGCCTGAAGGGTAAAGCTTTACCGCCTTAACAACTTTGCTTTGCGCCGCCAGGGCAATTTCCGCAGGGCTGGTCTTATCTGTCAGGTAAAGCACCATCAGCGGCTCAAAATTTGCGCCTGCCGCAGTTTTAATGCGTGTGTAATATTCATGCGCGCCCTGTGTTGTGGTTACAGGAGGTACAAGGTTTGGCATTACTATGGCGCGCGCGAAATTGCGGGCAGTGTGAGGTGCAACTGCTTTAAGGATCTCCCCGTCACGCAAATGCACGTGGAGGTCATCGGGTTTCGTAATGCTGAACTTAGTCATTTTTATTTGTCTTTGTATTTCTGCGTGCTTTCTGCTGCTTTGTCTTTTTGATCTCACGTTGTATCTCAAGCTCGCGCTGTAATTCTAATTCATTTCTATGGGCTTTATAAATGAAAAGCAGCATAGTTACAGGTACAAGATTTATACCTATAAGTATCTGGTTAAGTGTAGCGTCAATATCTGTGTTCAGGTTGAAATAAGAACCTATTGATGAATTAAAGAATACCGCTTGTAACCCCTCAATTTCGGTTGAAAATGCAAAATAGCACGTAAAACTCATGCCGAACTTGAAGTAATAAATAAGGCCGGGGAATGAAATAAAAGGTATCTGCGGTATCAGGTAGTAAACAAGATAGCGTTTTGCCAAAGGTGAGTTATCGGCCAGTTTTATGCCGCAATAAATGCCAAGCAGGCTAAGAGTAAGCGCATAAAAAAAGAACATCACCATTGCGGTAAGTTCAAAACCTTCACCTACAAAACCGTTTATGAATATGGCGGCAATATCACCAAGCCGGCTAAGCAGCAGGGCGAATGCCAAAAATCCACCGCCAATGCAGTAAATTATAAAAAAATGGCGGAACCTGCCGGTAAGGGAAATTCTACGCTGAGTCATCTAGCGCGTAACCTGCTGAACGTACTGTGCGGATAAGGTCATCCATACCCGTTTCAACTTCAAGAGCCTTGCGCAGGCGGCGGATGTGAACGTCAACAGTACGAAGTTCTACGTAAATATCGTTACCCCAAATAGTATCAAGCAACTGTTCACGGCTGAAAACGCGCTTAGGGTTTTCCATGAAGTGGCGCAATAGTTTGAACTCGGTAGGGCCCATATGAACATCAATGCTCTTACGCGTAACTTTATGCGTTGCAAGGTCCATATGAATGTCAGCAAAATCCAAAGATTTATTGCTAAATGCAGGGCGTATACGGCGAAGTACCGCTTTCATACGTGCAATAAGTTCAGCGGGTGAGAATGGTTTTGTAATATAATCGTCCGAGCCGTAATCAAGGCCCATAAGCTTATCAGACTCTTCACCGCGCGCAGTTACCATGATGATAGGTATGTTACGTGTTTTATCTGACTGGCGAAGGCGGCGGCAAACTTCAATTCCTGAAACGCTTGGTAGCATCCAGTCTAAAAGGATAATATCGGGGCGTTCTTCCTGCACCATTTGCAGTGCTTCAGAGCCGTCATCCGTATGCACAACTGAAAAGCCCTCGGCTTTCAGATTGTATTTTAGCATCGCGGCGATAGCCTCATCATCCTCAACAATTAGCACCTTAGCAGTAAGATCTACCATTTTCCTTGAACCTATTAATTTAACTCAGTTTCTTTTGTATAATCAATTTATTGCGAATTTATTAAATCCTGCGCCTATTCAAGCAAATTATCTGTATTTAACAAGCATATTCATTACTTGGGGTGCAAAAACCCGCATTTCCGCTAACTGTATGTAATATATGCATCTTTAGGCGGGAAGGGGAGGTGTCAACCGTATCTGCCGGTAATATAGTCTTGAGTTTGCTTAAATTTCGGGTTGGTGAAGATGATATCCGTATCATCATATTCAACAATTTTGCCAAGGTGGAAGAACGCCGTTTTCTGGGAAACTCGGGCTGCCTGCTGCATTGAGTGGGTTACAATTACAATAGTGTAATTCGCCTTAAGTTCGTCTATCAGCGCCTCGATCTTTGAAGTGGCAATAGGGTCAAGGGCAGAGCATGGTTCGTCCATCAGAATAACTTCAGGCTCAATTGCAATTGCACGTGCAATGCACAGGCGCTGCTGCTGACCACCGGAAAGGCTGGTGCCCGATTCGCCAAGGCGGTCTTTAACTTCATCCCAAAGGCCTGCGCGGCGCAGTGATTTTTCTACAAGTACGTTAAGGTCGGCTTTGGTTTTTGCAATTCCGTGGATGCGTGCGCCGTAAGCCACGTTCTCAAATATTGTTTTAGGGAACGGGTTCGGTTTCTGGAACACCATGCCCGTACGTGCGCGCAAGCTAACCACGTCAACATCAGAGTCATATATATTTTTGTCATCCAGCAAAACCTTGCCTTCAATACGGCAATTGTCAATTGTATCGTTCATGCGGTTGATGCAGCGCAGGAAGGTTGATTTACCGCAACCCGAAGGGCCGATAAGCGCAGTGACGCGGTTAGGCAGAACATCAAGGTTCACATCAAAAAGCGCCTGTTTGTCACCATAGAACAAATTCAGGTTTCTTGCTGTTATTTTCGCGGTTGTTTGTGCTTCTGTCATTTTAATATCAGTTGTTATTGTTTGAATTTAACATGGGGCAATACGCCTTCGCAGTTCTTTTTTTCATAAACAAGGAGTAGTTCACCTTCGGTATTAGAGCATGCCGCGCGGTACATATTAGGCAAATGCTCATCGGTTCTAACCTTGCAGCCATAGTTATTGAAATAATCCTGCGCACTCGTTGCGCCCGGAACTACCGCAGAAAGAAGTTTGCAACCTTCAGGCGTAGCAACATACCAGTCGGTCCTTGTCAGGTTATGTGATTTTGAGTTGGCTATAAGCCTGTTCTCGCAATTATACTGGCCTCTTATCATAAGCAGTGATTTATCGTTACCGTAAGTAGGGCATTCCATCATGTAATAATTGATCTCGGCTGCACCTAATATTTTTTGCGAGCTAATTATCTGGCATGAATGTCTTTTCTTTACCTCTTCAGGTGTTTTCCCGCCTGCGGCAGTAAGCGGCAGGCACTGTCCTTCAGTTGTAACCACGAACCAGCCATAAGGGTCTTTTA